>DUVD01000021.1 GCA_012841225.1 Fibrobacter sp. | reverse complement strand
CACTTGACGGACGGCAGGCCCACTGACTCGAAGAGCAGCTACGGCAGAAACGCCGTTTGGCGTCATGGGAGCGACGATAGTTTGATTCATTTTATAAATATAGCTTAGGAATGGAATCGGGTATGCTCTTAAAAGAGTTTTAGAATCTTTTTGATCGATTTTTTTTTAGTTTTAAGGTATGGCTAAATTCCAATTATTATCTCGTCCCTTGGGGACTATAGAGCGTTTTGTAATCGCAAGTGACCAGGGCGCAGAACTCGAGATTTTGGCTGGTCACGGGGCGGGCCTGAATGCTTGGCGAGTGCCAGTAGCAGACGGTACTCGCGAATTGCTTTATGGCTACCAAAGCGAAAAAAACCTAAGAGATACCCACGCCGATACCAATGCTGGCGTTCGCCTTTCTCCCTTTGCAGGCCGTACGAACATGGCCAAGTGGCACTGGAACAAAAAGACCTATCTTTTAGAAAATAATGTGTCTTGGGCACCGCACGCTTTGCACGGGCTACTCCACATTCGGCCTTGGCGATTTATTTCTTTTTACGCAGAGGAATCTTTTGCTGAATTAACGCTCGCTTACGACTGGGTAGGAGGGCACCCCGGATTTCCATTCCCTTATCGAGCAGAAACGCGCTTCCGATTTAGTGGGCACTCTTTTCAAATCACCTCCATTGCCGAAAATCGAGGAGCCTCCCCTATGCCCTACTCAGAAGGGTTTCACCCTTATTTCTCTTTAGATGCCAAAATAGACCACTTAGAACTACAATTGCCTCCAGTCAAAAGAGCTCTTCTCAACGAACTCGATATCCCCACAGGAAATTATCAAGAGGAGTCCCGATTTGAGAAGAAAACACTCATCGGTGACACCTTTATCAACGATTACTTTGCCCTCAAAGATCCTGCCGCTAAAAAAGCAGTCATTTCACTCTATAACCCCAAAAACAAAGAAAAATTAGACCTTTCACAAGGGTTAGGTTACAAAGGCATTCAAATATACACACCTCCCGATCGTCAAAATATCGCTATTGAGCCCATGACCCACGAGCCAGATATACTAAACCATCATCGAGATTTTCTTGTAATTGAGCCCCAAAAGTCTTTGTCTTTTAGTTTTAAAGCTTCTTTTGCCGTTTTTATGTAAAAAACATCACACCGGGTGCAAAAACGAATAGGGCTTTTGGGCTAACGAGAGTATTTTTATCAAATGCAAAAAAAACGCAGTGCCCTTTTATTTTCATTTTTACTGATTTTTATTGGTTTATCCGCTTGTTCCTCAAACGAAGATAAAATTTTCGTTAAACCAGATCCTGACCCCACATTAAAATATGTCGGTAATTCTCCTGTTGTTTTTACCGAAATTGATAGTAGAAACAGTGTTTACAAAGACAACGAGGGCAACGACCCAGGTTGGGCTGAATTATATAACCAGGCCGATACCGCTGTTAATTTAAAAGGCCTCTCTGTTTTAGACGCTTATACCCCTGGAAACAGCTGGACTTTTGGTAACGTCATTGTACCTCCCAAAAGCTATATCATCGTCTTTTTCTCAGGAAGAAACATCATCGATGCTCAAAATCCATCTGATACCATCAATATGGTGGGTAGCAGTTGCTGGGGGTGGGCTGATAGTCAAAATACACCGATCGCAGGCACTAGCATGGTAGCGCCTTTACATGAAAATTTTTGTTATAACACCGAATTAGGCAGGCATTTCTCGGCTAGAATGCAACATGGTCAAAACACAGCTCTTGGCTGGAGCTCTACCAGTTTATTTGTAGCCACTAAGCTCGGCGCGCCAGAAAACACCATTGATATTAGCGCTACTAATGAATTGATTTTAACTGGGTACTTGCCAAAAAATTTAAATTTAGAGTTGCGCCTTGCTCAACCAGACATTGAAGATTATGAAGGGTGGTTTGCCACGCTTAAAGGCACTGGAGACCTGAATAGTACTTATCGTATTTTAATGCCCCAAAACACCAGCTTTCCCGACTTAGCGAATATTTATGGAACGCGATTCGCTCCAGTAGAAAACGAAATGAAACCCGTAGAATTTGAATTTTATTCTTATATCGCGCGTAATCGCGGAGGAGAGGCGCACACTTCATTTAAGTTAAATAAATCTGGTGGCTCCTTATATTTAGTCAACCAAAAGCAAGAAATTTTAGACTCCGTCGCCTATCCAGAACTTCCTCCCCAAAAAACCTGGAGCAAAGGAGATTCCTTTTGGGGTTATGCCGATGCGACTCCTAATGGCGCTGTTTTAGGCACTTTGTTTACCGAAAAACTAGGTGCAGTCGAATTACCCCCATCTGGCTTTTATACAGAGCCATTTGTCGTTACATTTCCAGAAAATCAAGGCGAGACCGTTCGTTGCGAGTTAGGTGGGTTTGCACCACAAGACACAAGTGCTATTTATGCAGAGCCTATTGCCATAGAAAAATCAACCGTGTTGCGTTGCGCTCAATTCAAAGAAGGGGTATTGTCTGGAGAAATCGTTTCTAGGACTTATCTTTTCGAAAAACAACCCTCCATTGCCGCTGTATTTTTAACTGGCAATCCACTCTCCTTTTTTAGTCCAGATTCTGGCATCTACGAAATGGGCAATAATGCCTCTAAGCAAATGCCCAATTATGGCGCTAATTTTTGGGAAGATCGAGAGCTCCCCATACACATCGATTTAGTCGAAGCAAATGCTAAAACACCTGCATTTTCTTTAAATGCGGGGTATAAAATTTTTGGCAATTATAGCCGCTCACAGAAAAAGAAATCGGTGGCCATTACATTTAGAGAACAATATGGAGAAAATCGCTTAAAGTACCCCCTATTCCCCGATTACCCCGAAGCCAAGATATTTAAAGGCTTTATACTCAGAAACGGCGGTAATAGTTTTGCTTTAGACTACATCCGCGATATGGTGGCTAGTTCCATAAGTAAAGGCTTAAATGTGGACTACCAAAAAGGTCGCGCCTCTATCGTCTTTTATAACGGTAAATACTATGGCATCCACAATATCCGTGAGCGCTCTAATGAGTATTACTTTGAAACCAATTACAACTTAGAACCAAAAGCAATAGACCTATTAAAAGCGAATAATGCAATAAGCTCTGGTTCGGCGCAAGGTTACATCGAAATGATAAATTGGATAGAGGCAAATGGAGTCGTATCCGATGAAAACTTTCAACACATTTCTTCTCTTATGGATATAGATAATTACTTGAATTACACACACACCGAAATATTTAATAACAATAGGGATTGGCCTGCTAATAATTTAAAAAAGTGGCGAAACACTAGCCCACTATCACGCTGGAGATGGTTTTTATACGACCAGGATTTTGGATGGGATTACCTTTATGCAGATAAAGAAAACCTATACAATGTTTTTGACTTTGTGACTAAGGTTGATGGGCCAGAATGGCCTAACGGACCAAAACACACACTCTTGCTCCGGAAACTCTTAGAAAACGCTTCTTTTAAATCCTCGTTTATCAATCGCTACACCACTTTACTTTCGATGAATTTTGAAACAGCTCGTTTGGTTAATAGAATTGACGAACTAATGGCTCCTATTTTAAACGAAATCCCGCGCGATCAAGATCGTTGGCTTAATAACTGGGAAAAGCAAAACATGGAGAAACAACAAGACGTTATTATTAGGTATGCAAATACGCGTCAAGCTGCCTCTTTACTCGAAATGCAAGAGTTTTTTGGGCTGCCTGCTATAAAGGAAGTGACTCTCGAGAGTGAAGGGCCTGGCGCTGTAGCTGTGCACCAGCTGCCTTTAGACCGCACTTCAATGACTATTAAGTTTTTTGAAGGATTTCCTGTTCTTTTGACTGCAGTACCAAATGGTGGTGGCGTTTTTAAAGAATGGAGCGATGGCGTAAAAGAAGTTTCAAGAACAATAGACCCTGCTTCAATAAACGAGTTAAAGGCTATTTTTAGATAAAATTTGTTTTAAGCTTCTTCTAGGACGTCTAATAATAAAAAGTGCCGAACCTAGAAGCACAAAAATAATAGAAATCGTTTTTTCTAAAGAAAAACTTTCTGAAAAAACAAACGCACCCGCAAGAATCGGGATTGCCGCGCCTAGCGCGGCACTAAAAGGAATGATAAACAAAGCTCGCCCTCTTGTAAAAGCGATTTGAGAATAAATAAATGCCGTCATGTACGTTATTAAAAAAGCCCAGAGACGTGGGTCAAAAACCCATTTCAACAATTCCACTGAATTAGATTCCCCAAAACTAAGCGTCATGCTTTTATAAAAAGCAGCAGACACCCCAAAACCTACACCCATGATTAAAGAGTCAGACGTTTCTTTTTGAGAATGAAATATTTTGAATAGCAAAGCAACCAAAACAATCACCCCAGAAAAAATCCATAAATCAGAGGTGTTTTGCACACTGGAGCTTTCTCCAGCATGAGACGCCGAAAGCAACAAACCAACAAACACAAAACCAATAGCCGCTACAATTCGCTTTGTTAAATGCTCTTTAAGAAACCAAAAACCAAATAAGGCGGTAAGCACCGGATTCAAAGTCATCATCGGTTGTACTAAACTGATGTCGTAAAGGGCCATTGCTAGGTAGTAGCCTAAATTTGCCACTGCCGACAAGGCAAAACCCGTCCACCAGTATTTGTTCTTAAGAACTAAACGAATAAAAGCAAAAGGCTTTTTAATACTTACCGTATGGGCAACTGCCGAAAGCCCTGTTTTTTCTAGGATGTTACCACAAGCAAAGCAAACAGCAGGAATTAAGGTGAGTAGAAAAAAAAGCATAACTGGTTGTTAATCCTGGCCCCAAATTTCTTGATAAATCCAATAGTTACCCATTACTCGTTTTACATAATCTCTGGTTTCCCAATAACTAATTTCTTCGGCGCGAATATCCCAAGACAATTCCTTGCCAGCTGCTTGCCAACGCCTAGCGGGTTTTGGCCCCGCATTATAGTTACCTAATACATACATGTAGTCATCGCTGTATTCTCTTTTAAGATCTATCAAATAACGAGTACCAAGACGAATATTTAAAAATGGATTGTAAAGCATATTAGGATCAAAATCAGAAATGCCCTCTGCCTTAGCGAGCATTTGACCCGTAGCTGGCATAACTTGTAATAAGCCGCGAGCACCCGCAGGAGAAGTGATTTCAAAATTAAAAATCGATTCTTGGCGCATTACGCTATACACAAAGAAGGGGTCAATAGACTCCCCAGAACGAAATTGAACAGCATCAAAATATGGTGTAGGATAAAGGAATTTTAAAACGCGGATTGGCGCACGATTTAATTTTTGTCTTGCCATTATATTTTGAAATTGACGAGCCAAACGATACGAATCGGCCACTTCTCCCATTTCTAAAAAGAGAGTCCCATACTCATATAAAAAATCTAACCGCCCTGAATTTTTGTATCGTGCTTCGTTATAAAGATCAAATGCTTCTTCGGTAAAACCAAAAAGAAAAAGATGCTTTACGCGATTATAGCGTTCTGAAGTATAAGTAGGGTCAGCCTTACTTGCTTTTTGAGCTTCGCGAATCCATTGAAGCGTTTCTTTTTCTGTTGCTTCATAGCCCCTCGCAAAAGGGACATCAATCGAATCCATCAAATTGTGCTGAATCAATTTAATACGACTTCTATGAGCGTAATAAGCAAGTGGAAAATCTCGAATGCAATCTAAGTAAGCTTCTTTAGCAAGAGAATCCTTACCCAGTTTTTTATAGATGTCACCTAAGAACATACGGCTTGCGCTGCTGCTCCAAAGGTAAGGTTCCTTTTTTGCTTCTAAAAATGCTTTTTCAGCTTCGGCATACTTTCCTTGCTTAAAATAAACAAACGCTATTCTAAATTTAGCCCATTGCTTTTTTGGGTTGTTGCGAAACCGAGGATGAGTAAGCGCACTATAAGAATCGATGGCTTGCCCGTAGCGTTGATTTTGTTCGTGTTCAAATCCCCTTACCCAAAAGTTATTGGCGTTTTCAGTGCTATAGCGATTAGTCTCTTGAAGTGTAGAATCTAGCGTTTTTATTTCTCTGCTATATTTTTTGGGGTTTTTCCTCATTAAACGAAGTGATGACTGCATCCAAAGTGATTTGGTTTCTATTGAATCTAGGAGCAAACGAAACGTGGCTATTGATTCATCTTCGCGCTGTAGTGATCGAAGCGAAACGGCTTTACTTTGCCAAAGCTCTGTTTTGGTTTTAACATCTAAAGAACCTTGCTTAGATTGTAAAAGAGAGTCGACAAGCTCAACACATTCAGACGCATAACCCTTCGCGCAAGTAATTTTAGCATAAGCCACTTTTTCTTCGAAAGTTTCCGATTCCGATGCTTCGCGAATATTTCGAATGGCTATATAACTTGAGTCACTGTATCGAGAATTATCGGCAAGCACTCTCAAGTATGCTTTTTTTGCTTTACTTTTTTTACCTAGACGGTCTAAAAAGACAGCATAGCGAAATCGAATAGCGATGGCCTCTTCACTCCCTGGGTACTTTATTAAAAAAGCTTCTAATGAATCCGCTTTTTGACTTTCGGAAAGTGATGAGTCGAGTAAAACAGCTTCGCTTCGGAGTCTCCAAGATTGCTTTTGCCATTGTTCGTCTTGTTCTAAATGACTTCCCTTAGCTAAAACCGTTCTCATTTCAGCGATGTTGTTTTGATTTAAACGAATCCGAGCCATGCGAATTAAAACACTCCGCTCTAAAAGGGAGTCTTTTCCTACTAATGAGGAGTAAACGCTAAAGGCGCTATCCCAATTTTCACTATAGTAAAGAGCAGCGGCTTCTGAAAAGGCTTGAGCCATTGCACCTAAAGAAGGATCACTCATAGCGTTTAAGGATCTTTCATAACGCATCACACGATCTTGAAATCGGTAAGGCGGGAGTTTTTCATAATTTTCAAGTGAATCCGAGGCAAAGCTCGAGAAAACAAAAAGCAATAAAAAAGAAATAATCAATCTAAAATTCATTGAGCCTACTAATTGATTACGAATTCTAGTCTTCATTCGACTCTGGAGTAGAAATAAAACAAGAGACACCTAAATCCGTAATAGTTTGAGAGTACTTCTTTTTAAGATAAGCATTAACACTTTCTGTGTCATCCATTTTAAGTACGTTTTGTGCTGTTTCTCGCACATCTTCAAAATTAATCGAGCGAATGATTTTTTTGCATTCCATTATGCTCCATGGCGTCATCGAAAGCTCGTCCACTCCAAGCCCCACTAGTAAAAGCGAACTCATAGGATCTGCACTCATTTCGCCACACACCGCTACGGAAATCCCTTCTCGGTGCGCTGCCATAACGGTCTTGTGAATCATATTCAAAACAGCTGGATGGTGCGGCTGAAACATCGAGGAGATTAATTCGTTGGTGCGATCTACTGCTAAAGTAAATTGGATCAAATCATTAGTCCCAATACTAAAAAAATCAACTTCTTTAGCGAGCTTGTCTACAAGCATAACGGCGGCTGGGACTTCAATCATGACACCTAACTCTACATCATGGCAAAAAACACCTTCGCTTTCGAGTTCTTTCCTGCACTTTTCTATATGCTCTTTAGAGCGCCTAAGTTCTTGCATCGAAGAAATCATTGGAAGCAAAATCCTTAAATTCCCTTTCGTATTTGCCACTAAAAGAGCCTTTAGCTGCATCTCGAAAAGGTCCTCGTGCTCTAGGCAAACGCGAATTGAACGCCAGCCCATAAAAGGATTTGACTCATTTGCAGCAGAAATATCGGGAATTAATTTATCCCCACCAGCATCTAAAGTACGTATAGTGACAGAGTGCGGAGCGAGCGATTCTAAAATGTACTTGTAAGCGGCAACTTGTTCCTCAAACGTGGGCAAGCCTTTTCTAAAAAACAGGAATTCAGAGCGGTAGAGCCCTACACCAGTGGACCCATAATCCAAAACCTTATCCGCTTCTATGACAAGCTCTATGTTTGAATGCAAAGTGATGTACTTGCCATCTCGAGTCATGGGCTCAAGCTGACGCATGGTAAATAATTCGCGTTGTTGCCTATTAAATACTTCGAGCTTTTCTTCAAATTTACGGATATCATCTTCGTTTGGATTGATGATAACCATACCGCCAGTACCGTCTACAATAATGGTATCTTCGGATTCCACCATCGCTGAAATATTACGTAGACCAGAAACAGCGGGAATTTCCATAGAACGTGCCAAGATCGAAACATGGCTAGTTCGCCCACCGGAATCCGTGGCGAAAGCAAGGACTTGGCCTTTCTTTAATGAGATCAATATGCTTGGCGTTAACTCATGAGAAATTAAAACAGCGCCCTTACTAATTTCATCTTCCATAATCACGGGCCCAGAATCATCAAGAGCACCCATTAAACGATGATAAAGGTCTTTGAGATCCATCGCGCGATCCCGCATCAAAGCGGATTTGTGGGATTCAAAACTAGAAATTAGGGCGGTGATTTGAGTGTGAACAGCCCACTGCACATTCTTTTTTTCTTTTTTTATTTGATCTAAAATCCCGTTGACTAAAGTCGGGTCTTTTAAAATCATAAGGTGAGCATCAAAAATACGCCCTTCATCTATTCCCAGTCGATCAACGGTAATCTGTTTGATTTGCGCAATTTCTTTAATCGTATT
The DNA here is from genome assembly GCA_012841225.1 of Fibrobacter sp. Taxonomy (GTDB): domain Bacteria; phylum Fibrobacterota; class Fibrobacteria; order Fibrobacterales; family Fibrobacteraceae; genus Fibro-01. Next base: position 3,834 of record DUVD01000021.1, on the reverse strand, counting down.
GTGAAGGGCTTTTAAAAAGAGCTGCTCTTCTTGAGCAAGGCGTTCGTTTGGAAGCGTCTCTTCAACTACAGTAACTTCGCGATTGCTAATGGTATGGCAGTGCCCCATAGCATAACCAGGAGAGGCCGGAAGCCCCACTAAAACAAGACGAGGTCTTTTTTTACTATTAGTTTGATTCTTCGTGGAAGTTTTCATGGAAGAGCCTTTCGAGTAGCTTCATTACCTCTTCCTCATCTTCGCCATCGATTTCAAATTCGACATGAGAACCTGGAGGAATAGCCAACATCATCACATTCAAAATGCTCTTTGCGTTTGCTTTTTGATTGTCGTGAATAATTGTTACATCGCTTTTTGCTTGCCCTGTAATATCAACGATCAAGCCCGCTGGCCGAGCATGAACCCCTAATTTATTAGTCACATAAAGCGTTTTAGAAATCATAAATCCTCAAAAGAAATCCACATTAATGTCTAACCCATCTTGCAATATAATGCGGAATAGACTGTCTGCCGAATGAACCGTAGTGATTAAGTCATCATATAAAACACGGTCGTTTAACAATAAACCAACAGTATTGTCTTTTGCTTGGAGCTTTTCGGTTAAAGCAGCTAAGTGCTTTGTAACCTTATCTAGATCTCCAACCAAATTATCTGCGTTTTTAATTAACCCATTAGAATTAGCAAAAAGAGTGTTTATAGGTTCTTCTACATTATCTAAAAGTGCATTGACCTTGACCGTAGCTTCGTTCAAACTAGCTAAGCTCTTTTTTAACTGTGGATCGGTGTGCTTTACAATCAAAATAAGGCGGTCTTCTATATCCTCTGCTTTAGCAAGAATTGTTTTGAATTGAGTTTCGAATTCAGGAGAAGCAATAGTTGAATTTAAAACAACTTTGACCGACTCAATGAGCACTTTAGTACTATCAAAGACTTCACCTGCTAGACCAATGGCCTCGGCAATGCCCGCATCAAATTGGCCGTCGATGGTATCACCTGGATTAAAATAAATTATAGAATCACCAAGAATCATGCCGATTTGGCGCTCACCCATAATGCCAATATTTTGGACGCGTACTTCTGAATCCTTAGGGATTTTGACATCGGTGCGAAGTCTAATTGACACCACAACACGATGACCACTTAACTTAATTGACTCGACTTTACCCAATTTTACGCCATTGACTTTTACTGGGTCGTCTAAAACAAGCGTACTTACTTGGGTAAAGCGAAGATGAAACGTGTTAAAAGTCTCTCTAGGATCTTTATCATTTAAAAAGAACATACCAAAAACGAGTATGACTACGGCCAATAAAACAACAAGCCCAACGGCAAAGTACAAACTGGTATTTTTCTTCATTATTCTTAATAATTTAGTTTATTAATAAGAAAAGGAGATTAAGCTCAACCTAAAAAAGGCCCCTTTAATCATCTATTCGGCACAGCGGTGAATTATTATCGGTCCCGTGAATATGACGATCGAGCCAATCAGCCAAAAGAATATTTTGATCTTCTTTTGAGAGGGCATAATACTCCCGGCCCTTTTTTTGCATAAAAACGTCTAAATAGGTCATTAGTACGCCAGCAGCTACCGAGACATTCATAGATTCGGTAATCCCGTACTGGGGCAATTTAAACTCATAATCAGCAGCAGCCAAGGTATCGGGATGATTGCCGTGAAACTCACTTCCTAGGTAAAATGCAGTTGGTTGCTCTAGATCGAGGTCAAACACCGAGTTTTCAGTGTTAGTGCTTGCGACCGCAATTTTATATCCTTTTGCTTTTAATTGAGAAACGCAAGTCATTCGTTTTTTATACAAAAAGAGCGACATCCACTTAAAAGAGCCCTTTAGGATAGATTTATTAACCCTATAAGGATTATCTTCTTCAATAACATGAACGTCTTGCAAACCAAAAACTTCTGCAGTACGAATCACCGCCGAAATATTATGCGGGTCAAAAAGATCCTCTAAAACCATGCAAAACTGACGCGTCCTGCCGCGTGCTGTCCGCGTCAATAAATCCTTACGACGCTCTGTTACTTGGGTAAATAATTCATCTAGAGAGGCCATCATTTCCTTTTTTCTTAAAATAGTCGCCGAGCGTCCAAGGAGCGCCGCGCACAACCGATTCGAATTCTTTAAGATGTTGTTTTTCTATTTCTGTCTTTAACTCAGCGCTTTTTAAAATTGGCTCGCGTTCACCATCGATGTAGCGCTTTGAAGCCCGCTGAATGTCGTTAATAATCCAATCAATTTTTTCTTCGACAATGCCTTTAAATGCACTCATTTGCATAATCGAATTCAGGACCGTGTTCCCTGGAAATACAATGGCTGTCAATTTATAACGCACTTTATCTTTACCTACCGGATCCATATCGAGAAACGCCACGGCCGTACCATGAAGATGCCACTTTAAAATCTTGGCGCGCCCTACACCAAAAAAAACATTCCTAAAGCCGACTTTTGCTTTAGCACTATCTTGAGCAACCCAAATAAAATCACCTGATAAACTCCTACCATTGCTACCCGAAAAAACCCGCCTGTTTGGGGTGGTATACTTTATCGAATATGAGCTTTCCTGATAAGCGTTTATGAGTTTCGCGGTAAAAGGCATGTTATCAAATAAGTAGCCTACCATTCCTGGCGAAACAGAAAGAACTCCTTCAGTAACATAAACGGCGCGGTACTTTTGCCCTAAAAGACTAAACATTTCTTTGCTAATTTCGGTGTCTAGCAAAACGCCTCGTTTTTTTATTTCTAAAAAAGGAGCACAAAACTTTTGGTCGTATTTGACTCTAGAAACCTTTTTTTTATCTGCCGCGGAGCAATCCCTTACCTCTAGGTCCAAACATTGTTTAGCGCCCGAACACATTGTCCTTTTGTCGTAAGCAAATGCGTTAGCAGAGGCTAGCAAAATTAAAAAAAGAAGAGCGACTCTCATATACTTGTAACATCACTTTCTAAAGTCAAGCTCTGTCAAGGGAATCACCGTCACATTTTCTAAGCCTTTCCAGGCTATAACTGGTCCCACAATAGAAATTGTCATTTTTTCTGGGCTAAAGTATTTAGCGATCATGGCTTTAACTTGTTCTGTTGTTATTGCGTTTATTTTTTTCACGTAATCTATGTAATGATCTTGAGACTTGCCAACTAGCTCGTCTGCTGCAAAAATGGTCGCCGTGCTCGAAGGCGAATCAAACAAACCGGGAAGGCTTTCGATCAAAGTCTTTTTAGCCAGATCAAGTTCCTCTTCTGTGGGGCCTTGTTCTGCTAGTTTTTTTACCTCTTCAAAAATTAATTTAATGGCAAGAGCGCTGCTCTCTGCTTTGGTTTGAAGTGCAATTGTGGTTAAAGCAGTATCATTATAATCGCTGCCAGTACGGCTGTAAATACTATAAGCAAGGCCTTCTTCGGAGCGCACCTTAGCCGTTAAGCGAGAAGAAAAGCTACCACCACCTAAAATGAAACTCGCCACTGATGCAGGATAATAATCTGGATGTGGTCTTTTTACAAATGGCTGACTCATCGAAATATTCGCCTGCGTCAATTCTTTTTCGGTAGCATAAATGCCTGGTTTATGTAAGAAAGACAAGGAGGGCGCCGTCTTCTTTTGATTAACTGTTTTCCAGTCGGCAAAATGCTTTTTAAGTAGTGTAATGGCCGAGTCTTTATCGATATCGCCAGCTAAAGCAAAAATGATTCGATCTGCCGAAAACTTAGAATGACCAAAAAGTTGGAGTTCCTTTTTTGAAACTCTTTGGTATTCTTCTGGTGTGGGGTTCCATAATCTTGGAGATGAGGCATAGTTTACTTTAGAGCTCAGTGCAGACAAAATACT
>DUVD01000189.1 GCA_012841225.1 Fibrobacter sp. | reverse complement strand
GTTCGTCGATCGATAATCGATGATGCCGCCGCCTTTGCCGAAGAAGAAAAGCAAAAGTCAGCCTCTTTATCTCCAGAAGGGTTTGCTTTTGAAGACGAGCATGGTGTTCCAGAAAATAAAATTTACGCTTATGGCCCAGAAGATAAACCACAACTTCGCTCTACTGCTAAAGAGCGAATCACATCGGCTATGCAGTCTCTTTCGGATGCGCTTGTTCGCCCCAAAGGAATGACTCGAGATAAAACAATGCGCCTTCGCGCTCAAAGTCGAAATAACCTAAGCGGTTCTCCAGGTCCTGTCGAAAACAGCCCCCTAGATGTAACGCGTTTTGATCAAGAGCGCTCCGACAAAGAAAAGATTTTGCAATTAATGCGCCGTGGCTACACGAATTCGGAAATAGCAAGACGCATGCAAATTTCTCAAGAACAAGTCGATGACGTGGTTCGAGAAATTCGAGATGCAGGAGCGTAATTGTGCGCTACCGCTTTAGGTGCGAGTACTTAGGCAGTGCTTTTTATGGTTGGCAAGAACAAAATGAAGCCGGCACGACTAAGTTTATCACAGTGCAATCCGAGCTACAAAAGGCATTTGCGATTTCACTACGTCATGAAGTGCGTTTAGTCGGTTCGGGGCGCACCGACACAGGAGTTAGTGCTCGAGGGCAATGCGTTCACTTTGATTGGGAGCACGAGCCTTTTGATTTATTAAAGACGGAATACTCCATCAATGGCTTAACCAAGCGATTGATTCGAATCCGTGAGCTAGAACCCTGCGCTCCTGATTTCCATGCGCGTCACGACGCCATTAGCCGCTACTATCAATATACCATCTTTACTCGACCAGTCGCCTTGTATCGCGATTTTGGCTGGGAGTGTGGTAACACTCCTTTAGATTTAGACCTAATGGAAAAAGAGGCCGCGGCCTTTGTTGGGTATCATGATTTTATTGGTTTTTGCATCCCTCGTCACGACGGAAAAATTACTTTTTGCGATTTAACTGAGTTTAGAATGGAGCGGGTAAACGAATACACTATTCGTTTTCATATTCGCGGGAATCGTTTTTTACATCGCCAAGTAAGGGCTATGGTGGGCACGCTGTTTGATATAGGCCGAGGCCGTTATCCCGAAGGGACTATCTGCAAAATTTTCGCCCGCGAATTTAAAGGCGAGAGAATGTGGGCTCCATCGCAGGGCCTTATTTTAGAAGATGTCATTTACCCGAGCTAATCTTCAGAAGCTTCGCTAGATTCACTGTCTGATTCTGCAAATGCGTTGAGATCAATAGGAGCAAGTGGCGCTGGGACATTTTTTTCTTTACGATTTTTCATTTTAATCGCGGCGATTTCTTCTGGAGTGGGGTCTTTACCAAAGGTTTGTTTAAAGTACAAGATGTTTGCATTGATCGCTGTTCTAGTACCGAAGCTTCCTCCGACCACAGGGTGGAATGAATCACCTAAAGAGAACGCCACTTCTAAGCCCAAGCGAAACCCGTTAGAGCCATTTACAGCGAGAGAGGGGAGTATATTTGCCCCTTCGCCAGAGACTAATGCGCCACCTGATTTCATATAAGCGGTTTCGTAGCCAATCGAAAGCATTAATTCTACAAATCGAGCGGGAGAGTAGCCAACAACCATTTGAAAAGAATTGGTCGAAATGCCTAAATCGAGTTGACCCGTGTAGTTATCTGGAGTATAACCAATAAAAGACGAGTTGCGGCCATAGGCCAAGCTCACATTTAATGTTTGTAAATTTTTAGGTAAGGCGTATTGGAAAAGGTAACCAAAACTATATTGTAGGCCAAAACCAAATAAGCTAAAAGACCTAAGCTCACTAATGGGCGGCAACCACATGCCTCGTAAAACGACACGTGCATGGTAATAACTTAAACCGGCTTGAGCAATAGGGTAAGAAAAGACACTTAAGTTGTGAAGGTTTTCATTACCATTAATTTCGTTACATAGAGGGGTTGTAGAACAAGGAATGTTGGAGTTATAATTGTAAGAACCAAGGTCGGCTCCAAAAATCGTAGGAGTTTGGGCTGCGGAGTATGTTCGGTCCGCGTCGGCAATAAAGCTTAAAGTAATTGGGAGACCAGCGTCAAATGAAAAACTTTGAGGCACGTTAGCGCTACTAACCCAGTTGCCGTTAAGTACAGTTCCTAATTGGGTGATAATTGGCTTGACGTAGCCAGGACGATTACCATTTCTTAACCCGGGAGTTTCATCAAAGGCGATCATAGAGTCGTAAATAGAAGCCCATTCAGCGGAAATAGTAGAGGCGCTTAAAACGAGGGCAATTAAAAAAACATTTATTTTTCTCAT
>DUVD01000188.1 GCA_012841225.1 Fibrobacter sp. | reverse complement strand
CTTTTGACTCTTAATGCAGGTTATAAAGCCGATGACAAATGGGGCGTTTTATTAAATGTTAACGCACTTCGAAACGACAGCAGCTGGTTTAATAACCTAGCTCAGTCACCGCAGTTTTTTGCTCGTCGCATTTTAAATACCGACATAGATGGCGAAACTATTAAGTATGGCGTCAACTCGCCTCTTTACTCCACTTTTGGTGCCTTGTATCACTTTACCCCAAAATATACGCCTGTATCAACTTCTTTAGGCACAGACGATGGAAATTTGGCTAGTGGTCAAACAGATAGCTATAATATTGCTCCTTTCACAAAGAGCTCTTGGACTTCGACCATTTATACAAAAAGCGAACTCGCTTTAATAGAGTCTCTTTCTGACCCAACCCTTCAATTGGCTTTGCCTAACGGGTTGGCTACTTCTAATAGAATGGGCGCCACAGCTAACTTTACTGCAAACTGGAGTGATTTTGCAGAAGCGCAAGGCCTGTTGAGTGTGTTTTCTCAAGTGAAGCCTCTCGCTTTGTTCGACAAGGCCTCTTATATGGAATACGGTGGCGGCGCTAAAATAGACGTCTTTAAGATGCTCGGTTTTGCTTTACCCCTTGAACTTTCTGGAAGCTACAAGCATTCTAATCGTAAAGTAGAAGTCTTGAACTCAGGTTCTTCTGAATTAAATACTGACTTTGTGAATGCAGGCTTCTATGTTCAGTATTTGCCTCGCCTTGGTGTTACAGGCGGTTTTCAGATGATTAGCATGGAAATGAACGACATTGCTTCTTCATTCAATTCATTACTTAGCCCAGGCGCTTCTGCTCCTATGCTTACGGGAAAACAAATGCAGTGGATGGTAGGTCTTGATTATAGTTTTGCTGAAAACGCTTGGTTTTCAATTAATTATGGCATGATCTCAGTGGCGAACAGTTACAATACGTCTGCTATTAAGGTAGCTGAGACCAATGGCGATGAGTACACTACCACGAACTTGCCTATTTATTACAATGTGACGACTGATGCTAGCGGCTCTTACGAGCACAAATTTTCTCAGTCGATTATTGAAGCCTCCATCAACGTGGAATTTTAGGGGGTATTGATATGAATTTGAATAAGGAAATGCGTATAATGGCCTTTAAGACAATTCTTTTATTTTCTGCTGTAGCGGCTTTTGCGGCTACGGACTCTTCTCTTGTTCAAAAGCAAGATGAGCTGATCTCAAAGCTCGACTCTATGAATTCGAGTGTATATGGCTTGCGTGTTGGTGGCTCTGCTAAAGCGGGAATAATGACCTCCACAATTCTTTCCAATAAGCAACTCCTCGAAGATAGTCCTTCTAGAGATAACCAGGCTTACACCGATATAAATTTAACACTCGATGCACGCCCCAGTCGAGAGACTAATGCGCATCTTGAATTGACTCTCCACAAGGACTGGCAACAAGGTTACGAAGAAGGCATCAACCCCGTAATTGGACGCTGGTTCTCTTACGATGGTTCTATTTTAAATAAAAAAATCGACTTTAACTTAGGTTACATGCGAGTTGGTTATACCCCTTTAACGCTTTTTACTCCACAAGTTTCTATCCTTCAAGAACCTGAAATTTTTGCAGAGCGTCGAGTAGAAGCTTTGGCAGAACGCAACCTTGATACAACTAGCAATCGATTGCTTCAGGGTATCAATGCCATTTATAATAGCGGTGCTTTAGGTTCTGTTGAAAACGTCTATTTTCAGGTTACGGGTGCTCGTTTACGCGCTATTGCTAAAAAGTACGATCAGGTCTTCTTTGATTTTGATTGGTCTGACCGCTATCTTTTGGGTACAAGAACCGGTGTTGAAGCTTTCGGCGCAAATCTCGGTATAAACTATACATATACTTTTGACCGCATTCGTTCCACTCGAGCTCTCTCAGGTCTTAATCCACTTAATGCTTATTTTTATGATTTTAACCACGTAATATCTATTAATGCTGGTTTTGATTCTAAAGAAATGCTCTCTTCTTTACCTGTAACTTTTGGCTTAGAGGGCGAATTTGCCACGTCTAAATGGAAATCTCGCGTGGATTCATTAAGAGAAAAAGTCTCTAGCACATACTCTTTACAAGAAGGAGTTAATTTCCAGAACGATTTATATGACACCACTTTTTATGTTCAGGTTTCTAATTCAACATCTAAAGAATGGGAACTTTTAACGCTAGAAAAAGAAAATGGAAATGCGTTCTATGTTCAACCTTTTGTTAAAGGCTCTTTTGCCGGCATCAATGTGGCGCTTAAAGGCACTTATCTACAAAATGATGAGAATTTTTGGTCAGAACAAGCCTCAACTCCAGTATATCAAGCGAATACTTCAATTTTAAATGCGGATGCTTGGTACAATCCTACTATAGATCCAAATTTAGTTGGGCATTTCCGAAGCGGTAACTTAGAAAACCTTTACTTTTCCATTTATAACACTAATGTCTTAAATCAACAAAATTTAATGAGCGTAGATGGCACTACTTTAGAGTCCGATCTCGATAGAGACAGTCCTCGTGTATTGTCTCGTCTCTATAATAACTACAAGTTAGGTCACTTTTATCGCAATGGTTATAATGCCGAAGTTTGGGAACGCAAAGAGGCTTTGAGTGCTGTACAGCAGATGGATCCTTCTATTAATATGGCTCTCCCATTAGGATTTGCTACTCCTGACCGTCAAGGAATTATGTTTGACCTTGATCTCTCTATTAAAGAATTTGTGGCTGTGAATGCTCGTTTTTCTAAGATAGATCGCGAATCAATCGACTTGTCGTATATGCAAATGGGCTTAGGATTGGGAGTAGATTTTCAAAAAATCTTTTCTTTGCCTCGGGCGGCTTTACTGCAAGTATCCGCAGAACAGGCTACTGAATCGACTTCTGATTTAAAGACAACTCGCTTGGTCGGTGGTTTTAGTGTAGGTGTTACCGATCAATTGATCTTTTTATTAGGTGCGCAACTTTTACAAAAGGATTATGGCGAAGGGCCTCTTTTGTTTGGTGCTACCGACGAAGTCACAGGCGTATTTACCATGTCAGCAGGCGTTTCTGATGTTTCTGAAATGCTGGCCTTGCTTGGTGTTAGCTATAAAATAGCTCCAAATGCCTTTATTTCGGTTCAAGGTGGCTTGTTAACAAACGAAGTTAAGTTCTTTGATGCTCTAAATACTAAAGAAACGCTAGAAATTGAAAAAGCTATAGTCATGGCCGATGTTAAGGTGAACTTTTAATGGAGAAGGCAATTATGAAATTTTTTAAACGTTTATTGTGGCTCACCCCAGTGGCAATTGTTGTGGCTTGCTCTTCTATGATTCCTGAAGACAGTAAAGAAGACTTGCTACCAAACGATTTTGTCTTGTCTGAGTATTTGGAACTTAATCCAGATTTAGCTTCCTTTCAAGTGCAAGCTAAGATTAAATCCAATAATGCAGAATTGCTAACTACAGGTGCAGTCTCTAAAGAAGACTCTACCGACTTGAAGGCTTTTTTTGCTGATGCAGCTGTGCTGCAAGAATTGTATGAATTATTAGGGTATGATTCTTATAAAAAGTGGACTACATTGGAAGAAATGGCCAAGATTAATGTGCCTCGTACTTATGTTGGTGGAGTATACAGCGAATCTAAAGTAAATCTCTTTACGCTCGTTTTGGAGCCGTTTAACTCTCTCGACAAAACCCCCGAAGAAGACTTGTCTTTTGTTAAAAACTTTGAAGTGGATTCCACATTAATTGAGCTTCAATACTCCTTCTACGGTGAAATCGAAGGCCGACCTTATAGGTATTGCAAGGCTGATGAAAATGAAATAGTTAGGGATGAGGCAGATCCAGAGCAAGCATTTGTAAATGCCAAAGGCGCTCCTGATTTTCGTCCAAATAGATATTGTAAAGATACGGTCTCTGGGACAGTTTATCTAATCAAGTAAGGAATAGGTAGTGGTATGAGTTTTAGAAAAGTTTTTATAGCAATTTGCTTTGTGTTGATCGCCATGACCCAAGCAGCTTCTCCGGCAAAAGTAATAGGCTTTTACCCTTATTGGGTTCAATACAGCCAGTTTTATCCTAAAGATGTTCAATATAATCTAGTTACCGATATACATTATGTGGGTGTAACTCCATCTGCAGAAGGGACTCTTGATTTTACCGACGCTTCGGATACGCCTAATTTTGAAGACCTAGTTAAACTAGCGTCAAATAATAATGTGCGTGTTATGCTCGTTGTCGGTGGGTTTGAAGCAGAAGAGGCATTCAAAGCAGTTGCCTCAAGTGAAGTTGCTCTTCCTGCTTTTGTAGCTGCTGTTCAACAGTGGATTGCAAAGTATAATTTAGCGGGTATTGAGCTCGATTGGCAAAACTTAACTTCTGAAGAGAAAGAACTCTACTCTAAATTAGTTAATGCTTTAGCACAAGCAAAAGGGTCTTCCGCCTTGTCTTTAACGGTTTATCCAAGCGTAGGCGAGGAAGTATATGACTCTGCTACTCTTAACCAAGCGGATTATGTTACTGTTTTTATGAAAGATCAAATGACTGCTGATTCTCCTGAATTAAAGGCTAATTTAGGTGCTGTCGATGTTTCAAATAGCATTAAATCATTAACAGATGCGGGTGTAGATGCCTCTCGTTTAGTGCCAATTGTTCCTCTTTATGCAAAGACATTTATAGGTGCAACAGGCTTCGGTTCTGCTCATCAAGGAGTTGGTAGCGGTAATGAAGGATTTGTTCCTTATCATGATTTAATGGATAATGTTTTTAATGGTTCTGACTATACCGTCACATTTGATGAGTCTTCTAAATCAGAACTAGCTGTTAGTTCAACGCAAGCGGTTGTTTTTGTTGGCATCCCTACTATGAAGGCTATTGCATCTCAAGTTAAAGAAGCTGGTTTAGCTGGTCTCGCTGTCTATGATTTAAGCCAAGATCATCGTGAACCGATAGTCTCATTATTAGTAACAGCTGGTTTGGTTCTTCGTCCTGACGTTAACTACAAGCCAGCAAAAAAGAAGAAATAAATTTATTAACCGATTTTAAAAGGGCTGATTCACATAGTGAAGCAGCCCTTTTTTCCTTTTATATACACACATGATGCATTACAATGAAGCGCCCCACAGTCATGGTTGCATTACAATGGAACACACAGCACAGTCATGATGCATTACAATGAAGCACCCCAGAGTCATGATGCATTACAATGAAGCGCCCCAGAGTCATGATGCATTACAATGAAGCGCCCCAGAGTCATGGTGCATTACAATGAAGCGCACGAGTTCGCAAGCAAAAAAGTAATCATAAAAAAAGAACGCCTATCAAAAGCGTTCTTTTTTTATTAAGGGTTTATAGCAGACTAGCTCTTTGTCCAGGGAATGGTTTTAGACCTTATGCCTTGCTTTACACGAATGAGGTAAGACCCAGCCTCTAAACCATTTATTGGAATCCAGTGGTTTCCTGCAGCCATATTATTCGAGATGGGGCTCCT
>DUVD01000187.1 GCA_012841225.1 Fibrobacter sp. | reverse complement strand
GGAAGCAAATGGACTTCGTCGTAAATCATAAGGCCCCATCGGTGTGTATTAAAAAGAGGAATATTGACCATTTCATCTTTTTGGGCCACAGCATCATCACTTGAGAATTCAATATCGTCGACGTTTTTAATCTCTTTCTTTTTACGCCTACGTTGAGTTAAAATTTGGTACGTCGCTATAGTGACAGGTCCTATTTCTTTCACTTCGCCAGAGTACTCTTTAACTTGGTCTTCCGTGAGTGTTGTTTTGTCGATAAGCTCTCGAATCCATTGTCTAGACGCCGAAATATTGGGAGTCAAAATAAGAGTTTTGGTTTGAGTAAGAGCCATAACAGCCATACCGATTACCGTTTTACCAGAACCACAAGGCAACACAATAACCCCAGAACCGCCTTTTTCTGAGCCAGATGCAAAGAAAACCTGTGCTGCTTCTTTTTGATAATCGCGAAGGACAAAGTCGTTTTGAGAAAGGGTTTTAGAGCGTAGAGCCAATGGCAGAGGGTCTCCAGAAAGATAACCCGCTAAATCTTCAATAGGGAAGCCCGCGTTGGTGAGGTGCATTTTTAATAGACCTCGTCTATTTGCATTCACATAAGCTTTAGTAGAACTAACAAACTCTTCTATTAAAATAGAGATTTCTTTAAGCTTAATCACCTCTATAAACAAAAATTCGTCGGTAGACTCGAGCAGAAGGCGGTCGCCTTCTTTGGTTAGCTTAAGCATCCCGTAGCGACCCATATAATCTTTGATTTCTGTAATAACAGAAGGAGGCAGTGGGTAGCGACTTTGGTCTTCTAACCGCTCTAAAACATCTTTTGCCTTAAGCCCAGTAGATGCAGCGTTCCAAAGGGATAAGTGCGAAATTTTATAGGTATGCAAATGTTCTGGACTTTTTACCAACTCGGTAAAAGGAGCTATAGCGTCTCGTGCAGCTTCGTATTGAGGATGATGCACTTCAACTAATATTTCTAGGTTACTTTGAACAATAATGGCGCCGTTTGTATTCATATTTTCCATATTTAGAAATAAAAAAGCCCGAGTCCTAGAGGGATTCGGGCTAGAGCCACCCAGCAGACTTGAACTGCCGACCTGCTGATTACGAATCAGCTGCTCTACCAACTGAGCTAGAGTGGCAAATTGATTTGAAATTATAAAATTGGATCTGAATTTAGCTATGTGGTGGGGGAGTGTCAAGTTTTATTTTAAAAGGAAGCTCTAAAACAGCATCGCCCCTAGATTAAACGTTTGAATCTTTCTATATTTAAGTTTTCATTTTCAACATGGATTAAATATGGCGGAAAATAATACCCATAAAGAATTTTTTGTCGCTTACGGCTCAAAAATTATTGTTGGACTAGTTGCAGTGCTCGTTTTAGTGGCAATTGTGGCTCAAGTAACTCACACTAATAAAGCCGAAAAAAAGCAACAAGCCGAACTTTTAGGCCAAGGCTTAACCCTTGTATACAATGGTCAAGACGACGAGGCATTGATCGAATTTGAACGCTTAATGCAAAACAACGAAGTAACAGGCCTCGCTTATGCTAAAGCGGCTTTACTCGCTGGCAACATTAAGTTTAGAAAAAGAGACTTTGACGGCGCTGCCGTTATGTACCAACAAAGCTTAGACAATGCAGGTAGTGTCGACCTAATAGCCGCCGCCGCTATGCATGGGCGCGCTTCTGTCGCCATCGAAAACGAGGATTTTTCTTCTGCAGCAGGCCTTTTAGAAAAGTTTATCGCTAAATATGGCGAAAGAACAGGTGACCTAAGCTCTCGTTATCGCAAAGCCGAGCCCGTAGACCCAGTCCCTTCTGTGCCAGACGCTTTATGGAAACTCACCCTCGTTTACCAACAACTTGGTGCTAACGACAAGGCCAAGGCCACAGCCGAAAAGCTTTTACAACGCTACGGCGACTCCCAAGTATTTGCCGACCGCGCCAAAAAATTTATCGCCGCATTATAATTATTTAAATCGATTTTGATTGAAAAAAACTCGAGGCATTGCTTCGAGTTTTTTTTGTGAAGTATTTATCACCGACTTTCTTATTTAACAGAATCATTTTTTTTATATTATTAAACATGGTTTTAGTTTTACTAATGATTTGCTTTTCTTTTTATTCTTTTTTGGGATGGATTCTAGAGGTCGTTTATCGCTCTTTGAATCAGAAAGTGTTTGTAAACGCCGGCTTTCTTCAGGGTCCCTTTGTCCCTATTTATGGCGTCGCCACCACAGCGCTTATATTTCTAAATGAATATTCCGAAACTTATCCTATGGTGGTGCAGTTTGTTCTATACGCGTTGGTCGCAAGCATGATAGAATACGTCATTAGTTTTTTAGCAGAAAGAGTCCTTCACTTAAGGCTCTGGAGTTACAGCGACAATCGCTTTAATATACGTGGCCGCATTTGCCTTAAGTACTCGTTAATTTGGGGCTTTTTTGGCATCTTTTTTGTTGAGGTGTTGCACCCTGCTGTATGGGGAAAGGTGCTCTTCTTAAAAGACATGCAGGCTATTATTATAGCAAGCCTTTTTAGCGTTTATTTTGTAATCGACTTTACCATTTCGATTTCCCTTGGCAGAAAGCTCGGCCATCTTCTTGAAGCCGGTTACCAGCGAATTATTGCTTTGGAACCCTTCGAATTAGAAAAACGACTACGCCAAGAAAAGCGTTTGCTTCTCGCATTTAGTCACATAAGAAAAAACATGTCTT
>DUVD01000186.1 GCA_012841225.1 Fibrobacter sp. | reverse complement strand
TAACCGACTATGATCTCGAAGTTGCTACTGTTAATGCATCTGATTTTGCTGCTCCAGAATCAGCTGTGGATAGCGTTATGATTGCCGCTTACTTTAACGCCTTCGATAGTTTTTATGTTGAAAAAGATTTAATGAAGTTAAAATATGCTCTTTTGCCTATTGAAGCGACTAGTGATGATGACGCCAAAATTCGCGAATATGCAATGACCTTATATTACCAGCTCACAGACTCCACTAGTGCCACCGATTTTGAAGAACTCGCACGTATCACCTCAGAAGACCCTGCCAGTGCAGAAAAAGGTGGCGATTTAGGTGATTACGCCGGTCGCGGTACTTGGGTAAAAGCTTTTGAAGAGGTTGCTTTTAATCTCGATTCCGGTAGTATTTCAGAGCCTGTTCGCACCGAATTTGGTTATCATATCATTAAATCTCATGGTAAAAAAGTAGACTCTACTGGCCTCGATTTAGTAAAAGCGTCTCATATTCTTTTAACGGTGACTGCTTCTTCAGAAACGATTGATAGCTTAGAACGCATTATGGAACAAGTTAAAGTCGCATTCCAAGACTCCAAAAACTTTGATGCTGCTGCAAAAACAAAAAGTATTCCTGTTCTTACCAGTGATTGGTTAAGCAGAGGCGATCAAATTTCTGGACTAGGTCACATGAGTGGCTTAAACGCTTACGCTTTTGCTAATAAAGAACGTCCTGAAGTCGGTTCTGGCCCCATCTCAAATATCATGAAGAACAAAAGTTTTGTGATGCTTGCTTCTAAAACAGATAGTTTAGTTGCTGGCACACGTAGCTTAAAGGCTTTTTATAGCGAAATTAAGAGCAAGTTGCTCCAAAAGAAATCTGCAGAGAATAGCGTTATGTATCTGAATTCTGTCGCTGCTAAAGTCAAAGAAGAATTTCCCGCCAAAACAGACTCTACAAGTCAAGACTCGGTAATGAAAGTCTCTTCTATCGAAAAAGTAAAAGTAGAGAAGGCAACGTCTTCTGTAGATGGTTTTGTTCCTGGTATTGGCTTCGGTAATCCAGTTCTCTCCTCTATCCTTACCAATCAAAAAGTAGGGGAGTGGGGTCCTGTGACTGCTACTGACCGCGGCGCTATTATGCTCAGAATAATTTCTAAAAAGAAGCCAACAAACGATGCTATAGAAGTATCTATAAAAGAAGAGTTAGAAAATGCATTCCGTTATGATGCCTCTACTGCTTTTAATGAATACATCACTATTTTAGAGTCTGGTGCTAAAGTAGAAGATAATTTAGACCTTTACTACAGAGAATAATTTTTCTATTATTTTCCGTACCATTTTCGGCGTGTTCGTCTAGTGGTCTAGGACGCTGGCCTCTCACGCCGGTAACATGGGTTCGAGTCCCATACACGCTATTTACTGCTGCTCTTTTAACCAAGAAACAGCTTCTTGAATTCTAGCAATTTTGGTAATCTTCAACCCCTTGGGATTTTCCGGAATTTTTCCCGAGGCTGGAACAAGAATTTCTTTGAAACCTAGGCGCATCGCTTCTTTGATGCGCCATTCTAATAGGCTCACCGACCTCACCTCTCCAGAAAGCCCAAGCTCTCCAATAACTAAAGTTTGTTTGGGCATAGCAATGCCCATAAAGTTGCCTGCAATAGCGAGAGCAAGCGCTAAATCAGTCCCGGCATCGTTAACCTTAAGGCCACCAGCAATTGATGCAAATACGTCGGCAGGCCCTATTTTAACATCACCAAATTTTTCTAAAAGTGCAAGAATAATGGTGAGCCTTTTAGGATCAACCCCTGCAGCAACTCTTTGAGGCACTGAGTAGTTACTTTGGCTAACAAGTGCTTGTGCTTCAAAGAGAAGAGCCCTGGAGCCCTCCAAAGTGCAGCTGATGACGCTTCCAGGCAAAGGCTCTACACTATCTTGTAAAAAGACCTTGCTTGGGTTTTCTACTGACTCAAGCCCTCTTGCGGTCATTTCGAAAACACCTATTTCGTTAGTGGCACCAAAGCGATTTTTAATAGTCCTTAAGATGCGATATTGGTGATTTCTATCGCCTTCAAAATAGGCGACGGTATCGACCATGTGTTCTAAAACCCTAGGGCCGGCGATTTGGCCGTCTTTGGTAACGTGCCCTACCAGAATGGTTATGCAGCCAGTGTTTTTAGCAAAAATCATTAATTCTAAGGTACATTCTCGAAGCTGAGTCACGCTACCTGGCGTGCCAGGCAGTTCTGTTTTATAAATCGTTTGAATAGAATCGATGACGAGGATTTCGGGTTGAATGCGTTTGGCCTCGCTTAGTACTTTTTCGAGATTGGTCTCGCACATTAAAAGCATATCGCTACCAGAAACTTCGAGGCGCTCGCTTCTAATCTTGACTTGTACGGCGCTTTCTTCACCACTAACGTAAAGTGTTTTAACACCAGCCGCCGACATCGTGGCAAGCGTTTGCAAAACCAAAGTCGATTTACCTATTCCAGGATCGCCGCCAATAAGAATTAAAGAGCCGGGCGCCAGCCCACCGCCAAGAGTGCGGTCAAATTCGGAGTTAGCTGTGCTTAACCTCTTAGTCCCTTGACTTTGGATGTTTTTAAGGGGCTCTGAAATGCCTTTTTTTTGTTGCCCACCAAGCCCTCTTTTGTTGGCAGGTGTTTCTACCATGCGCTCTTCCATAGAGCTCCACGCTTCGCATGAGGGGCATTTACCAGCCCACTTAGAAAAAACACTATGGCATTCTTTACAAACGTATTCTGTTTTAGATTTTGCTTTTATCATAACAATTAAATTAGAAAAAAGAGAGTGTTAAAAATTGTCAAAAAAAAACAGCCCTTAAAAAAGGCTGCTTTTAAATAATAATAATAAAGAGAGTTTATTCATCGTCGTCTTCAACGACTCTTTTCTTTCTTCTCTTCTTTTTAGGCATGGCGTCATCGGATACACTAGAGCGAGGCTTGCGTTCGATTATAATTTCTGTTGCCTTTTCTCCATGCCTAGTAAAGCCATATTGGCGAGGCACAAAGCCGCTAGGAAATTTAGTTTTAGCGTCGTAGATTACTTTTTTAGCGGTAAATCTTTCAATTTTAGCGCCAGAAAGATCGGCACCTGAAAAGTCTACATCGTCCATTTTAGTGTCAGCATTGAATCTAACGCCCTTCATATCGGCGTTTAAGAAACTAACTTTAATGAGTTTGGCACCGGAAAAATTAGAACCTGCAAGTTTAGACAAATTAAAATCAGACATTTCGATGGTGGAGTTAGAGAAGTTGGCTTTAGTTAGGTCGGCTAAGTCAAAAATGTTTTTACGGATGTAGGCGCCATCGAAAACAGCCTTTAACAATTCAGCTTTCTTAAAAACCACTTTGTTAACTTCTGTATCAAAGAAAGAGGCTCCAATTAATTTTGTGCCTTCAAATGAGCTTTTAAGAACTTTACCCTTATCAAAGACAACGCCAGAAAGGTCTTGTCCATTAAAGTTCATGTTTTTAAGAGTGGCTTGAGCAAAAAGGGCTTTTTGAAGTTGCGTTTTAGAAAAGTCCACATCGTTAAAGGAAGTAAGAGAGAGATCGGCTTCTCTTAGATTCACGTTAATAAATTCGGCACCTCTAAAATTAGTGCGAGACAAACCCGCTTTGGCAAAGTTAACGTTTTTAAGCTCGACACCTTTAAAGGAGGCGTTAATCAAGTTACAGCCAGAAAAGTCGGTTTTCTCGACAATGGCTTTAGAGAGATTCGCACTACCCATCAAGGAACGAGAAAACGTGGCGTTTGTGAGGTTAGACTTGCTGAAGTTTGCCAACGTTAAGTCCATATCCATAAGTGAAGCATTAGTCAAATTGGACTTACTAAAATCAGCGCGGTCAGAGACTTTCATAGCATCAAGACGCGCATTTTGAAGGTTGGTTTTAGGAAACCTACTATCGAGTAAGGTAGCACGATAGAGGTTTGCTCCTTGCATGTTCGCGCCTTTAAAATCGGATTCGCGAATGTCTGCACCGCTTAAAATAACGCCAGTGAGGTTTGCACCAGAAAAGTTAGCTTTGGAAAGAACAGCATTTTGAAAACTAACTCCTTCTAAATTTGCGCCCGCAAAAGAAGGCTTGTCGCCAGTAGTGCGTTGGAAGTCCGTAACGCCTTTTACTGCGCGTGCGTTGTTAAAACGGAAGTTGCCAATAGGCTTGTCTCGAAAAGAAATTATAATGTCTTTATTGCGCCAGTCATTATCTTGAGCGAAAGAACTGACAATCAGGGCAGCTGATAGTAAAAAACTGAGCTTAAAAATGCGTTTCACATTCATGTTCATGTCGTGATCCCTTTTGGATAAGAAAAAATCATAAAAATGGATAGCCCTAAAATAATTAAAAAAAAGTAAAAATTGCAAACAAAAATAAAAACCTTGCAAATAAAAGCTAAATTTCGTTTATTATGTCAAAAATAAAGTTCTCAGAATACGATGTAGTCATTTGTGGCGCTGGCCCAGCTGGTTTAAAAATGGCTTGCGAATTGCAAAACAAATCTTCTGGAGCTTATAAAGTGCTCCTTTTAGATAAAAAAAAGCCATGGCAGGAGCCTGTTTTTTGTGCAGAAGCTGTTTCTGCAGATAGGCTTTCCGAATTTTGGCCTCTAAAAGAACAATGGATAAGGCGCAAAATTTCTGGGATTTACTTTACGTCCCCTAGTCGTGATCGAGCAGAGTTTTATAGTAAAGATTGCGGTTTAATTTTAAATAGAGCTCTTTTTCATAAAGACATGGCGGATACCGCGTCTTCTATGGGTGTGGAAGTTCATTTTGATGCCTTGTGCCGAAAAGTAAAGAAAACGGCAGACGGCGACGGCGCATGGTCTTTAGAAATTCATTCATTGGGCGAAACTTTAGAAGTTAAAACGCAAGTTATTATTGATGCCACAGGGCCAGGATCAAAGTTATCTACAGGAGTTCCCGAACTAGCGGGCATGGAGGCGGGAGACGCCGACCTGGAGTCTGGAGTGTTTGCTGTTGTGGATGGTGTGGAGCATAGTCCAGAGCATATAGAATTATTTTTTGGTTCTGATTTTCCTGGTGGCTATGGCTGGCTTTTCCCGCGTGACGGCGGCGAAGTTAATTTGGGCTTTGTTTTAGGACGGTCAACTGCTAATCAAGGTTCTTCTAGAGATATGCTCTTGAAGTTCATTAATGAATACTTTCCTACAGCGCAAATCAAAGGGATATACGGCGGCATGATCGCCTGCGGTCAATCAAAAAAAATGATTGCTAAAAGTGGTTTTTTCAAAATTGGAGACGCGGCGAGTTGTGTTAATCCTATTAGTCGCTCTGGGATTGTCGAGGCTATTCAAAGTGCGGCTATTGCGAGCGCTTCTGTATTAGAATGGCTTGAATCGAAGTCAGCAACAGAACGCCTAGAAATCGAACGAGTTGCTTTAGATAACTGGATTAATTCTCTTGGAAGTGCGCACTTACAACTAGCAAACGGGAAAAAAGCCTTTTCTGAAGTGACTGACAAGCAGTTTAATCGAGCTGCAAAGCGTTTAAGCCGACTTCCTAAAGAGAAGACAAGCCTAATAAGAATATTTTTTGCTGTTTTGTTTTCGAGCCCAAGCCTTATCTGGAAGTTGCGCTCTTTTATAAGGTAAAGTATGAGTGATGTTGCTTTAAGACAAAAAGAAATACAAAGTACATTTGCGTCATTTCAAAATCCAGACGATAAGTGGGTGTACTTAATGCGTCTGGCAAAAGAGCATCCGCCTATGGAAGCTTCCTTAAAAACAGAAAAATTTGTGGTTCAAGGTTGCGCTGCACGTATGTTTTTAGTTCCAGAATTTAAAAATGGGTTGCTGTTTTTTCATATGGATACTGAAGGTGGCGCAGAGAGCCCTTTAATTAGTAAAGGGCTTGGGGCTTTGGCTCTAAAAATTTATAATGGATCTTCACCTTTAGCTATTTTAAATACAGACCCGCAGTTTTTTCAGAATATAGGCTTAAATGTGGGGCTTTCACCCACAAGAGCGAACGGCTTTGCGAGCTTATTAAAACAAATTTATTTATATGCTCGTGCTTTTTCTGCTTTATAACACAAATCTCGTGGTGATATAAAACTATTTTAACTCAATAAAAACTATATTAGGCGTTATGATTAGCTTTATGAATTTTATGAACAAGCGTCCTTTAGATGAAGGCGAAGAAGAACAAGACGAAAAGCAAGATGAAAAACTGCAAGTGCCTACTCGTTTTATGAGCTGGCAAGATGCTATTTTCCTTTTAGTCATTGCGGGCTTGGTTGTTGGCGGGTATTATTTTTTCGAATACACCAAAAACAAAGGCTCCAAAGAGTTCGCTGAATGCAGCGCTTATTTTGAGGCGAAAGACTTCCTTGCTAGCGAGGCCTGCTACGAAAAAACATGGCACCTTTCTTATGTATCCGACTCTATGGAAATCCAACGTCAGCATCACTTGGGCTATATCACAGACATGAGAGCTATACAGTTAGATGTCTTTGAAATGGTGGAGTCTGCATTTCTTGAAGAAGACTCTTTGCTTGCTTTTGAAGAAATGAAAAAAATGACAGCTCCTATGCTCCTCTTTGAAGAAAACCATTTAGAACTTTGGCAAGAGTGGTCTAGGTTGCAGGCTATTCGAGCCGCTATTTCGGCGGCGTCATTGCCATCTACTGCGGACTCTTCTCTTCAACAGTAATTTCTCTTCTGTTATCAGAGAGGATTTTAATTTGAATCACGTGGGTAATTTCGGCTTGGTTTTTCCCTAGCCGTTCTGGCCACTCGATTAGCGTAATTCCTTTACTCGTAATAAAGTAATCCCAGCCGACTTCTTCGAGATCAGTGCCGTCGGATAATCTGTATAGGTCTAAGTGAAATAGAGGGGGAGTGTTCGGGTACTCATGGACAATAGTATACGTTGGAGAACTGACGTTACCTTGAAAGCCAAGCGCTTTGCAAATGCCTTTAGAAACCACGGTTTTGCCGGCGCCTAGGTTGCCAGAAATAGCTATAACTGCTCCTGGTTTGAGCGTAAGAGCAAATTGCTCTGCCCACTTTAAAGTGGCTGCTTCGTCTTCTAAAATCATAACTTGTTTTTGAATTGCTCGTAAGTAAAACGATGCACTAAATTAAATTCATTTTGAGCCGTCCAGATGCCGATGTCTGGATGTCTTACCCCATTAAAAAATGTGGTTTTTACCATTGTGTAGTGTATCATGTCGTCAAAAACAACACGATCTCCTACCTGCAATGGTCGGTCAAAAGAGTAGTCCCCAATGACGTCTCCAGCTAAGCATGTATTGCCAGTTAATTTGTAAGTAAATTTCTTTTCTTGGGCAAGCCCACTTCCTAAGACCATGGGGCGGTAAGGCATTTCAAGGCAGTCTGGCATGTGAGCACTTACCGAGATATTTAAAATGGCGATGTCCACTTCGTTATGAATGAGGTCGCCTACTGTAGCGACAAGTTCTCCGGTTTGCCAGCCCACCGCTTCTCCTGGTTCTAGGATTACTTCAATATGAGGGTGTTTTTTTCTGAATTCTAAAATGACTTCGATGAGCCTTTCAACGTCATAATCCTTGCGGGTAATATGATGTCCACCGCCAAAATTAACCCACTTCATTTGAGGAATCCATTCACTGAATTTTTCTTCAAATGACTTCAATACTGATTCTAATGCGTCGACATTTTGCTCGCACAAGGCATGAAAGTGGAATCCATCCAAGCCTTCCAGTAGGTCTGGTTTAAATTCTAAGCGAGTAACTCCCAGCCTAGAATATCGACCGCAGGGATTGTAAAGATCGGTCTCTACACTAGAACACTCTGGATTTACTCGAATCCCAGAGCTTATTCCTAAGGTGGAAGTCTTGTTTTTAAATCGTTGCCACTGAGAAAAACTGTTAAAGGTAATGTGATCGGCTAGTGATAAAATCTGGTCGATTTCGTCGTCTTCGTAGAGAGGTGCATAAACATGAACTTCCTTCTTCATTTCGCTTTTAGCGAGAAGTGCTTCGTTCAAGCTTGATGCGGTGGCTCCAGCTAGGTATTCGGCGACAATAGGAAAAGTACTCCACATACTGAAGCCTTTTAGGGCGCAAATTACTTTTGCACCCGATTTTTTTTGCACTTTAGCAAGAATTTCTAAATTCCTGCGTAAACGAGTTTCTTCTAGCACATAACAGGGACTTGGGACTAATAGATAATCAATCATGCTGCAAATATAAAACCTTAGAGAGTAAAGCTTAATTTTTAGACGTTTTTTTAGCAACTTTTATCAAAAAAACATTATTATTTTATTTCCCTTTAATTAAATTTACCAGTGATGAAATTCTTTTCTTATCCATATTTGTTGAGTACCTTTCTCACTTTGAGTTTTGTGACCGCATTCTCGGCCGATTCGTCTTCTGTCGTTTTGGATTCGTCGAGGGCTAATATCCCAATTGCTGACTCTTCTTTTGTTAACCCAGATTCGTCTTTGAGCAATATTGCGCAGGATTCTGTTTTAACCTCTGCTAGGGGTTCTGCTGCTCTTGACGATGTAATACAAGCCAAACTCGATTCGTTGACAAAACTATCGGAGTTAAAAAAATCTGGTTTGGAACACAACAGTGATAGTTTAGCCAAAGCAAAATCAGATAGTGTTCGGGCGCTTTTAGATCAAGGCAAGTACGTCCAGCGTGCGAAGTACGACAAAAGTAATTTTGAT
Source organism: Fibrobacter sp. (assembly GCA_012841225.1). Classification (GTDB taxonomy): domain Bacteria; phylum Fibrobacterota; class Fibrobacteria; order Fibrobacterales; family Fibrobacteraceae; genus Fibro-01. The sequence continues at coordinate 2,053 of DUVD01000186.1, read as the reverse complement.
CACTGGAAGGTGGATACTTTGTTTCAAAAGCAAATGAAGTCTCATGTGGCTGGTTCTTGGCGCACGCCTATCGTTGCTCATGGGCATTCCTTTCGCGACTCAGAGTTACGTTTTACTGATAACGATACCCTATACGGTGTTACCCGAACTTATTCAGACTCTGGCCGCTACCAAATGACTGGTGAGTATGCTTTTTATGCGCGTTACCGCTTTGATAACGATTCGACAATTGTGAGTAGGGAAGTTTTTTCCGACCGCAACGTAGTTCGCTGGGACTTTATTAGTCTTAAAGTCAATGGCGAAAAAATGACTTACCATTTGAAAAAACTCGAGTTCAGAGACCTTAACGATAACTGGTTGAACGCCCTTCAAGGCTTTGACCACGTCACTCCTGAAATTTATTACCGCGACAAAAAGGATGGAAAAAAGAAATAATATGGGCCTCTATATCAGGCTTCTACTTCTTTTTCTTTTAGTCATTTTATTATCGGGGCTGACTATGATTCTAGGTCCGGCCTCTTTTTCTTTTGAAGACTTTATCGGCATTTGGCAAAGCGAGCCAGCTAATTTTTTTATTTCAAAGGTTTTGCTTGAGCTTCGTTTACCTAGGGTGTTTGCCGCCTTACTAACTGGAACGGCTTTGTCTGTAGCAGGACTTTCGTTACAGAGTGTTTTTAGAAATCCTTTGGCGGGTCCATTTGTTTTAGGAATTAGCTCAGGAGCTAGTTTAGGCGTTGCCTTGGTTTTGCTCTCGGGTTTTTCTTATGGGGCTTTAGGGCTTTTTCCTGCTGCGGCCCTCGGGGCTTTTGCAGTCACGTTAGTTGTTTTAACACTCTCACGGCTTTTTGATAATCCAGCCATGCTCTTAGTGGTGGGCTTGATGATCAGTTATATAGTAGATGCTTTCGTTACCTTATTGATGCACTTTAGCAATGCTGAGGCCTTGCGCAGCTATGTGGCTTGGGGTATGGGTTCGTTTTCTCGTTTAACGCTTCAAGAGACGCCTACTTTTTTAATTGCAACCTTGCTTGGGCTTTCTTTTATTATCCTGTCCATGCGCTATTTAAATGCTGTTCGCTTAGGCGACGATTTTGCAAAAGGGCTTGGATTATCGGTACGCACCCATAGGACTTTAGTTCTTTTTGGAGCGTCCATTTTGACGGCTGCCGCTACCGTTTATTGTGGTCCAGTGGCTTTTTTGGGGCTTGCTGTTCCTCACATTGCCTTTGCTCTTTTTCGCACCACTAATCACCGTATTTTGATTCCCGCTTCTATCTTAATTGGAATGAGCCTTTCTTTGTGTGTAGGCTTGTTTCCTCAAATACCATTGAATGCGATGATGAGTTTATTCGGCGTGCCTGTGGTGTTTTGGGTTTTATTTGCCTCACGTTATAAGGCAAGAGGAGGCCCTTTTGGTTCTTGAACCTTTATTAAAAGCATCTGAATTAGTGGTAGGTTATGGTTTGAAACTAACCCCTCCTTTAAACTTTGAATTTAAGGCAAACGAGCTAATTTGTCTGTTAGGCCCTAATGGCGCAGGTAAAAGCACCTTGTTGAAAACGGTTGCTGGTTTTGTAACTCCTTTATCTGGTAGCATAGCACTTTTAGGTAAACCACTTTGCAAACTTTCTTTAAAAGAGCGAGCTCAAAAGCTAACCTCGGTGTTCATGGGGCAACCCATTGCCCCGCAGATGACTGTTAAAGAATTTATTTCATTAGGCCGCACACCCTATTCAGGTTTTTTAGATGCAAGGACTGATACCGACTATATTGCAATTGAAAAAGCAATTCAAGATACTAACCTTTCCAGTTTTTCTAATAGGGAAATGTACGCCTTAAGTGACGGAGAGCGTTCTCGGGTTTTTATAGCAAGGGCTTTGGCTCAAGAAGTAAAAGTCATATTATTAGACGAACCAACTGCTTTTTTAGATATCCCAAATACACTTTTTTTATTTGATTTTTTAAAGAAATTAGTGTGTTCTAAAAATAGTGCCGTCTTAGTAAGCACGCACAACGTAGCCTGCGCCAAGTTATTTGCCGATCGAATTTTGGC
>DUVD01000185.1 GCA_012841225.1 Fibrobacter sp. | reverse complement strand
TAATGATGGAGAGGGGGCTTTAGAATATGCCTATTTTTCTTTATAAAGCACAAAATGCACAAGGAAATGTCTTTGACGGGCAAATCGAAGCTAAGAGTAAAGATGAAGCGGAATCTTTGCTTCGCCGTAAGCGCTTGATTGTTCAAAGTGTCAAGAAAAAACCAACCGAAATAAATTTAACTATTGGTACGGGTATTGGTGCCGCTGATATTTCGCGCTTTACCCGTATGTTTTCTTCGATGGTTTCTGCTGGCCTTCCCATGCTTCAATGCTTGAATATTTTAGAAGAGCAGATGGAAAACGCAGCATTAAAGGCAGTTGTCCATAAAGTTGGGATGTCCATTAACGGCGGTTCTTCGCTTGCCGATGCTCTTGCACTCCACCCTAAAGTATTCGATAAATTGTACTGTAACATGGTCGCTGCTGGCGAGGCTGGTGGTATTCTCGAAGGCATTCTTCTCCGTTTGGCTGATTACCAAGAAACGAGTGAGAGAACAAAACGAAAAGTTAAAAAAGCGATGATGTACCCGATGATGGTTGTGTTTGTGGCTCTTGGCGCTGTTATTGCTCTTCTCACTTTTGTGGTGCCTGTTTTTGCCGGTATGTTTATAGAAATGGGCGCTGAACTTCCTGGGCCAACTCAGCTTGTGATGGACATTTCCAATATGATTCAAGACTACGTGTTTGTATGGGTCACTTTAATTGTCGTTGCTATTGTAGGGATGCGGACTGTTTTAAAGGTACCTAAGTTACGCTTTCGCTATGACTCTCTTCTTTTAAAAGTTCCTAAAGTCGGTGATTTGCTTACTAAAACAGCAGTGGCTCGTTTTGGTCGGACCCTAGGGACTCTTTTGAATGCAGGTGTTTCGATTATCGAAGCGCTTCAAGTGACTGCTAAAACCGCTGGCAATATGGCTGTCGAAAAAGCAATTTTGAGAATTGCTCAATCTATTGCGGGTGGTAAACCCATTGTTGAACCCATGAAAGAAGTGGGGATTTTTCCTCCGATGGTCATTCAAATGACTGGTGTCGGTGAAACAACGGGTAATTTAGGAGGCATGCTTTTAAAAGTAGCCGATTTTTACGACGAAGAAGTAGACGCCGCTGTTGACTCGGTAACGAGTATGCTAGAGCCGATTATTATCGTCTTTATGGGCGGTGCCATCGGTTTTATTATGGTCGCTATGTATATGCCTATGTTTAGCATGGGTGACCTCGTTTAATCTTTGTCATTTGCATCTCGCCAAGCGCATTTGCCTAAAGAAGAATTTGGGTTTAAAATACTATGGAGAATAGTCATGATAAGGATTGAAGCAGAAAAGAAATTAAAAAGCCTTTTCGGTTTCGATCATTTTTATGATGAGCAGTGGAACGCTATTGAAAAGTTGTTAAGAGGGGAACGCGTTTTATTAATTGAAAAAACGGGTTTTGGCAAGTCGCTCTGTTTTCAATTCCCGGCTACACAATTTGAAGGCCTCACCGTTATTTTTTCCCCATTGATTGCCTTAATGAGGGATCAAATCCAAAGTTTAGAACAAAAGGGGATTTCTGCTAGGTGTGTGAATTCCGAGCAGACCGCGGAAGAGAATAGCGAGGCGATTCGACAAGCACGTGAAGGAAAAATCAAGATACTCTACATTGCTCCAGAAAGGCAAGAAAACAAGGAGTGGATAGAGGCCACAAGGCAAATGCCACTTTCAATGGTTGTCATCGACGAGGCTCATACCATTTCTCAATGGGGACACGATTTTCGCCCCGCGTTTAGGCGAATTGTAAACTTGGTTCGTCTATTACCAGAAACCATGCCTGTCTTGGCAGCTACGGCTACTGCTCCTCCAAGAGTTCAGAAGGATATAGAAACGCAGATTGGCGCTTCTTTAACAACGATTCGTGGTAATTTACTACGCCATAATTTATCCTTATTTGTTATAAGAGTGAAATCCGAAGAAGAAAAACTATTATGGCTTGCAGAAAATTTAAATGGTTATTCAGGTACGGGGTTGATTTATACTGGCACCCGGATGAGTGTGCAAAAGTATGCGGAATGGCTTAATTTCGCAGGGGTTTCTGCCCAGATGTACCATGCTGGCCTTGAAGCGGATGATCGAAAAAATATTGAACGCGGGCTAATGGAAAATAAATGGAAGTGCATTGTCTCTACGAATGCTCTTGGCATGGGGATTGATAAACCAGACATTCGCTTTGTCATTCACACGCAAATGCCTCAGTCTCCAGTTCATTACTACCAAGAAATTGGCCGCGCTGGAAGAGATGGAAAACCGACCTCGGTGATTTTATTTTATAATGAGACTCTCGACCGAAATGGCGTTCCAGAAGATTGTAAACTTCCAAAATCTTTTATTGAAACTGCTCGCCCACCACTTGAAAAATACATGGAAGTAATTGAGGTGCTTAAAGACTCGCCTTGTTCTGAAAGAGAGCTTATAGTGGCCGCAAACATCAAGCAAACTCCTGCCCGTGTCATCAAAGCCGATCTCATTGACCAGGGTGTCATCAAAGAAGTGTATTACGGAAAAACAAAAAAATACGAATACCAGTACAATGCCCCAGCTCTTAATTCATCTACTTTTAACGCTTTACGCGAATCAAAATTGAAGGAGTTAGGTGCAATGGTGAATTACGTGCAAACGCAAGAGCCACGCATGAAATTCTTATGCAAGTACCTTGGCGATGATGTAGAAGTAGATTTCAATAATTGCGATAATACTCAGTTTAAAGGCCTTTTAAAAACAAAGTACGATGATAAAACGAGAGCGCAATTGGCTGCGTTCAACGCCCAGGACTTTCCTGTTTTAGATGTGAGTCGCGGCTCGTGTCTCGCAGATGGAATAGCTGCCTCTTACTATGCTGCTTCTGGCGTGGGAGCTGCACTTTATCACTCCAAATATGAGAATGGAGGCGACTTCCCAGACTTTTTAGTGCAAAGGTTTTTAAGTGTATTTGCGCTCACTTTTAAGCACTCTACTTTTGACCTGATCGTTTATGTGCCACCCACTAAATCGGGAGATTTGCTCAAGCGTTTTGCCGAAAAAATTGCGGTGGCGTTGAGAATCCCTTTAAGTTCTCATTTACGCAGAAACAGAGAGACACAAGAACAAAAAGACCTTCAAAACACCTATCTCAAACGAGAAAATGTCAAAGGGGCTTTTTCTTATGAGTTTCCAGAAGAGGTGCAGGGAAAGTGCATTTTATTGATTGACGATGTTTTTGATAGTGGCGCCACCATCCGCGAAGTAGGAAGGCTTTTTGCCACTCTCAAGGCTAAAACGGTAACGCCGATAGTCATTGCCAAAGCAGTGGGAGGAGACATTTAATGGTACAAGAATATGCTTATTGGATGGCCTTAGCTCATTTAAAAAATATGAGTACTGCTAAAAAAAATGAATTGGTTGTACGTTGTGTAGAACAGAAGAGAAGTCTTGCAGATTTTTTTAGTCTTGGACTTAATGAGAAGAATGTTCATTTTTCTATAACTTCTGAAGAGTCCCTTTTAATAGAAGAAGCAAACAAGCAAGTTTCAAATTATTCATTTATGGCAGAAGACCTTTTGAATCAAGGCTATGGTATTATTCCCATCACTTCTCCAAATTACCCGCTCGCTTTAAAAGAAAATCTGAAACGCACATTATCACCAACTCTTCTTTACACCAAGGGGAATAAAAAAATACTTCATGAAAAAGCGATAGCGATGATAGGATCTAAAAACGCCAAGGATCCTGCATTTGCTTTTGTAAATGAGGTCGCAAAAAAAGCCTCTCAAAGTGCTCTAGTTGTTCTTAGTGGTTTTACTAAAGGGATTGACCGCGAGTCTCTAGACGCTGCTGCCCGTCATAAAGGAAAAGCCATCATAGTGCTTCCTCAAGGCATTACCACATTTGCAGGCGGCATGAAACAGTATTACCGGCAAATTGTCGATGGGGATTTTCTTGTGCTGAGTCCATTTTTGCCAAATGCCTCTTGGAGTCCTCAGTTCGCTGTGGCTCGCACTCCTATTATTTATGGACTCGCCAGTGAAGTCTATGTTGTTGAATCTAGAGATAAAGGCGAAACATGGTCTGCTGCCGTAGAGGAGTTAAAAAAAAGCCGGTCAATTTACGTTCGCTCCCCGCTGGAATTAGAAAAAAACGCGAACGCGCTCCTTATTGAAAGAGGAGGTATTCCCGTTGATCAGGCTGGCAATATTCTTAAGAAAACAAGTTGCGAATTAAATTTATTTGATTAACAAGATTTTGCTTTAATAAATACCGGTAGGAGTGGGGATTTCGGCCGCCAATTTTAAGGCGACCTCTTGCAAAAACTCTTCTGGTACTGGAAGCACATTGGGGCATGCTGTATAGCGAACCACACTGTATAATTGCACTTCTAATAAATTTTCTGGAGAACACTTGTAAATAGCCTTGACCCTTTTGACGTAAAGGTCTATCTCTTCGCTCGAAGGGAGCATGCCGTCGACTTGACACCACATTGATTGAATTCGAGTTGGAAAATCGCGAACGGTGAGTTCAATATTTTGTTGTACTTTATTTAGGGAGTAGGGGCTCACATTTACTTTTTGAAACCACTCTTCGCTACCGGCGTCTAATTTCGCCCAAATTTCCCCGTTTAACTCAGTTAAAAAACGGAGTCCCTCTCTAACGCGTTCTTGGTCTAAGCGAGTCGAATTGGTGATAAGCGTGAGTTTAAGAGGGTACTGGGAGTATTTTTTTTGAATTTCCAGAAGCCTTTCACAAACAGCTGCAAATTCCGGAACAAGAGTGGACTCTCCATCTCCAGAAAGGGAAATGTCTTTAATTTGCCGCTTACTTTGGTCTATTTCCTTAAAGTGGCCAAATGAAGTTAACCCGTTTTTTTGATACTCCTGAATGATTAATTCGAGTTCTTGTGTTAGCGCGTCTATGTCCAGTGCATTCGTAGGTCCTGGTATAGAGCGATCGACTTGACAATAAACACAACTAAAAGAGCAATGCTTGTCTGGATTTAAATTCACTCCAATCGAAAGGCCTTTAGCGCGCCTGCTAATGACAGGATAAACCCAAATATTTTTTTCCCATAATCTCGAGTGGTCAGCCCAGGCTTCTTTTAAAAAAGAATCAGTCATCTTTGATACCCCCGCATTTATCGCAAGTAAGTTTGTAGCTGTTGTCGGGTTCGACTTTAAGTATCCCGTCGCAACCTTCTAAAGGGCAGGGGAGTTCTCCGATTTCTAGCTCTCGATAAGTTCTTTTTTCAATCATTTTTTTAATATAGAAAAATAGAATTGGCTATTATTTCGGCATTTTTTGTTCTAGGCAGCTTTTTTCTACAAAAGGGTTATGGTCTCCCTGGACTTGAAAAATGCGTTCATCTCGGAGGCATTCTTTTTCGTCAACGGGGTATAACTTGTCCCAAGCGCCAAATAATTTTCGATCTTGGCTTGAAAGTTTGATTTCGTATGTCTTTTCCATATAAAAATGGACCCTCGCAATTAACCCGCGTACTTCTTTTCTCGGTTGGATTTTTTTGAGTTTAAAGTCGACGATGGTGCCACAGCTTCCATACATAAGGGGTGGGTCATTAGTCCATTGAGAAAACATAAAGTTACTACGATCGCCATTGATTTCTCCAATAGCGGGGTATAAATTATGGAGATCGCCTTCCATAAGGTCAAACTGTTCATTGTGACTAGAACAGTTTTTTCGCCCACCTTCTCTCCAGCAAGGCAAAAAATGGCCCATGTTATGAGCGGTGACGATGTGCTCCCATTCTATGCGATTGGCTCGTCTATAACTTTTTCGTTTTGGATTTTCTCGAGGTGCAAAATTGCAAGAGCTAAAATCGATTTGTTTTTTGTTTTCGTAGCGGCAACCGCAATAGATGCTTTCTTGGAGTTCATCATAGTATATGCGGTTCATTTGCCTACTTGCCCCGTTATAGTTGTAGTGCCTAGGGCCTTCCTGTGCCACTAGAAAAGAAGCGACAAGCGCGATGATAATATAAAAATAGCGGTTCATGCTTATATAATAAATGAAGATTTAGAAAAATAAATGTTTAGGCTAAAATAGAATCGATTACTTGCAACTCTTCCGAAGAAAGGGAAAGGTTTTTAAGAGTTCCTATGGCATCTTCAATTTGTTCAATCTGGCTAGCACCTACTAAAACGGAGGTGACTGTAGGCAAACGCAAATTAAAGGCTAAGGCAAGTTGTGATAGCTTTTGCCCGCGTTTTTTGGCGAGTTCATTGAGCTGCTTCACTTTAGACAAACTGGATTCTACTTGCGCAGGAGTTAAGAAAGGACTTTTAGCTGCTCTTGAGTTTTCTTCGATGCCATTGAGGTAACGGTCTGTGAGCAAGCCTTGAGCTAGAGGAGAAAAAGTGATGCAACCCATACCGCTGTCTGTGAGCACTTCCTGCAATTCACCTTCTATGGAGCGATTAAACATATTGTATTGTGGTTGGTGTATTAAGCAGGGCGTACCCATTGATTTTAAGATATCGGCGGCAGCCTTTGTACTTGGAGCATCGTAACTTGAAATCCCTACGTAAAGTGCTCGGCCACTTCTAACGATATAATCCAATGCGCCCATTGTTTCTTCGAGCGGTGTTTCTGGATCAGGGCGATGATGGTAAAAAATATCAACGTAGTCTAGGCCCATGCGTTTTAGGCTTTGATCTAAACTCGCCACTAGGTACTTACGACTTCCAAAATCACCATAAGGCCCAGGCCACATTCCCCAGCCCGCTTTTGTAGAGATAGTCATTTCATCTCGGTATGCTTTTAAGTCTTTTTTAAGAACAAGACCAAATGCTTCTTCGGCGCTTCCGGCAGGTGGACCATAATTATTAGCTAAGTCAAAATGACAAATGCCACGATCAAAGGCATAACGGATTTTTTCTCTCGATTTTTCAAAAAGATCTACTCCGCCAAAGTTGTGCCATAATCCAAGAGAAATGACAGGAAGTTTTAATCCGCTTTTACCACAACGCCGGTAAATCATGTTTTCGTATCGATCAGGTGCTGGGAAATAAGTCATAAAGCCTCTTTGTTTGTCATGAATATAAGAAATAAAATGGCGTCGTAAGCAACGGCACAATTAAAAAGTGTTTACAAAAGTTTTGATGCCGATATTAGTTATTATTGTGCTTATGGAAAAGAAAGGAATGGATTTTTTAAACAATTCTCTGTTATTTGGCATGAAACCAGGCCTTCAAAATATGGAAAAATTGTGTTCTTTTTTTGCCCATCCAGAAAAGACTTTTCGCGTAGTTCACGTGGTGGGAACCAACGGAAAGGGTTCAACAGCTTTTTATTTGTCTCAGATTCTAAAAGCACACGGCAAAAAGGTTGGTTTTTATTCAAGCCCACATTTGGTCAGTTTGCAAGAACGCATACGCATTGATGGGACTCCTATTTCAAAAATAGACTTAGAACGGTTGCTTTTAGAAGTTCAAAAGGCTTCGACTTTAGAAAAGGTGACTCTTACTTTTTTTGAAATCATGACGATGGTTTGTTTGTTGTATTTTAGAGAGCAAAACATAGAAATAGCCGTTTTAGAAGCAGGATTGGGAGGACGTTTAGATTGCACTGCTATCGCCAAAGGCGAGCTCACCATTCTCACTAATATCGGATTAGATCATACCGAGGTTTTAGGCAATGACAAGGCTGCTATTTTAAATGAAAAGCTAGGGATCATCTCTACAGGTCAAGTGCTGGTTCGCCGCTTTTTGTCTACAGACTTAGACGAGCAAGCATCTAAATGGGCTATTCAAAAAGGTATCAAAGAAGTGATTCCAGAGCTCGATTTATCGATTGAGGTTCTAAATGTAGGGGCGCATTATAAAGAAAATGCCTCGCTCTCTTTGAAAGCCGCGGAGATCTTGCTGTCGGTTGAATGGGACCGTTCTATAGCAGTAAACGCTTTAAGCGAGAGCGCTTTTTTAGGGCGCATGCAAACGCTAAAAAATAAAAATGGAGTGCTTCGTTTTATTTTAGATGGGGCACATAATTTACACGCGATGGAGCGCTTAACAGAAACCTTATCTCTTCATTATAACGGCAAAAAAATGCCTTGCCTTTTTGCTGCAGTAAAAGACAAAGACGCTAGCAGCATGATTGAAATGCTAAAACCATTTGTTTCGGAGTGGTACTTAACAAAGACTTCTTACGCTAGATTTAGAGAAACAAATGAACTAGCAAAACTCCTTTTAGAGTCGGGCATTCCTGTAAAAAAACAGGCGACACTTTCAAAAGAATTTTTAATGGAATGTGAGAGAGACGCTGCAGGCTCTCCTATTTTGGTAACGGGTTCGCTCTATTTAATTGGCGCCGTTATCGATATATTAAAAAACGATTTCGACTCTCTCTCTTTTTTTAGAGGCTTAGACGCGACGACCAATGAGCATCGCTAAATCGACTTCGGAGTAAGCGCAAACGGGCAAGCTGAAAACTTCGTCGCAAGCCAAATCGGTAACAGGATTACCCTCAGAATTTAAGCTTAAAAAGCAGGGTTGTTTTCGCAATGCCTGAGGGTAGTGAATGCAAAAAGGAATGCCGGCTTCTTGGAGCTGGGCTTCCCAATCATTTCGTTTGGGGCTTCGTAAGGTATATTGCGCATAGGTAGAGGAATTACCGGCGTTTATTTGAGGCGTGCGTATATCGCTAAACTCACAAAAAAAAGAATCATAACGTTTTGCATTTGCTACTCGAATGGCCAGTTCATCGTCAAAATATTTTAATTTAACTTTGAGAATTGCCGCCTGTATTGCATCTAGACGGCTGTTTCTACCAATGTAGTCGTGTCTATAGCGCTCTGTGGAGCCGTGGTTAGCAAGGGAGCGGACCCTAGTTGCTAGCGTTTTTGAAGAGGTAAACAAGGCCCCGCCATCGCCACAACAACCTAATGGTTTAGTAGGATAAAAACTGGTAATAGCAATGTCGCCAAACGAGCACGCTTTTTTACTATTCTGCGTGGCTCCAAAGCTTTGAGCAGCGTCCTCTATAATCCACAGGCCGTATTTTTGACTTATTTTGGAAAGAGTTTCAAAATCAGCACATTGGCCAAATAAATCGACTGCAACAATACCTTTTGTTTTAGAAGTAATGCGGTTTTCTATTAAAGTCTCATCGATTAAAAAACTACCCGGGTGGATATCGCAAAAAATGGGAATACCTCCTAGAGAACGGACGCATTCGGCAGGGGCGATAAAAGAAAAGTCGGGAACGAGCACCTCATCGCCTTCTTCTAGACCAAGGGCTTCTAAGGCTAAGAAAATGGCGTCTGTACCACTAGCGCAAGTGACCGCATGCGCAATATCGACGTATTGCTCGAGCTCTCGCTCGAAGGCTTCGACTTCAGGGCCGCCAACGTAACACCCAGAATGATGTACTTTTTCTATAGCACTATTTATTTCACACTGGTGAGCTTTGTATTGAGCGGGTAGGTTGACAAAAGGAATCATAGTGCTAAAATTATAAAATTGAGGCGATTTTGTTTTTTTGATAGGCGATGTTTTTTATCTTATACTTATGAGGTGCTTTTACCTAAGGCTTCAAAGAGGACTTAATTCTGATGGCAAATGAATCTTTACGTCTTGGCGTTCTTTATTTTGTAGCGATTATACTTTCGCTTGCCTTTCACGAAGCGTCCCACGCCCTAGCTGCCTATTTATTAGGGGATTCAACAGCAAAAGATCGCGGTCGCCTTTCTTTGAACCCTTTGGTTCACTTAGATACCCTAGGCACCATTATGATTGCCTTTATGTCTTTTCAAGGAATGGGGATCGGTTGGGCAAAGCCTGTGCCCGTAGATATTCACTCCTTGAAAAAACGCCGTTATTTTGGTTGGGTTTCTGTAGCAGGGCCATTATCTAATTTACTGCTCGCGGCTTTAGGGTTTCAGTTTTTAGCCGTTTTTCAAACTTTTATTGCCCCTGAATGGTCGCTCCCTTCAGTTTTTATGTTTTTAATTCTCGATTTTTTTAAAATATTTGTTTTGGTGAATATCGCTTTGACGGCATTTAATTTGATTCCAATCTACCCTTTAGATGGGGCTAAGGTGCTTTCCTCTATTCTTCCTGGTAATATGAGTCGTCAATTTGATGCTTTTTTTCTGAAATCAGGAGCTTGGCCACTCTTATTTCTTGTTGTTTGGGAGTGGTTTTTGCCATTTCCAGGGCCGTTATCGTTTATTTTTGGCCCTTTTACCCGTTTTTTACTTCAAGTTTTAGAAAAAACAGTTTTTTGGATTTCTTAACCTTGACTGATTTCATAATAAAAGCTAGACTTGCGCCAATAAAATTAAATATAGGTTTTCACCCGGAGATTTAAGGTGCCTAATCATTTATCATGCAAAAAGAGTTTACGTAAGGCTGAAAAAGCCAATGCAATGAACCGTTCAGTCCGCTCTGCTATTCGCACGAGTTTAAAAACCATTCGCGCCGCTACTTCTAAAGAAGAAGCTCTCAAAGAGATGCCAAAGCTTTTTAGCATGCTCGATAAGGCTGCTGCTAAAAGCCGTGCCGGCTTTTCTCAGAACCGCGCTGCCAATTATAAGGCTAAAATTGGCAAACTTGTTAATGGCTTCGCTGTCGACGCTTAGTCAGAAAAATACAGAATATCGACTAATCTGAATCAACAGTGTGTTCCACTGTTGATTTTTTTTATATACTTAATTTATGGCCGTTCTAAAGTATTCTCTAATAATAAGTTAAGCGCATTTTGTAAAACGAGAAACTCTAGTTTTTTTTCAAAAAAGAAAACATTGGCCTAAGTAATTTGTTAGATTAGGTGTAAATATGAAGGAATTGAGATGTCTTCAATAAATTTTGCAACACGTGAAATTAGTTGTAAGGTTGTTTATTACGGCCCTGGCCTAAGTGGCAAAACAACCAATTTGCAAGTGATTCACCAAAAGATGCCGCAAGATAAGCGAACGGATATGGTGTCCTTGGCGACGGAAGGTGATAGGACTTTATTTTTCGACTTTTTGCCCTTAAATTTAGGCGACATTAAGGGTTTTAAAACGCGCTTTCAATTGTATACGGTTCCAGGTCAGGTTTATTATAATAGCACACGCAAACTAGTACTGCGTGGTGCAGATGGAATTGTTTTTGTGGCCGATTCACAGCGTTCACGCCAAGCAGAAAATTTAGAAAGTTTGCAAAATTTAAAGCAAAATCTTCAAGACTACGGGATGGATTTAGATGACATGCCTTTTGTGCTTCAATACAACAAAAGGGACATGGATGATGTGTACACACTAGACGAAATGACCAAGTACCTCAACCCACGTGGAATCCCCTTTTTCCCAGCGACGGCGCATAACGGTAAGGGCGTCGTGACCACGCTAAAAACGATTG
>DUVD01000184.1 GCA_012841225.1 Fibrobacter sp. | reverse complement strand
TCTTTAGTTTATCAAGAAATTTTAAATTTTTTTGGCGATAATTCTTTAATCGAACCCAACATCGATGACCTAGAATCTTTTTTACTACCAAGGCGTTTATTTAACATTATTAAAATTCAAGCCAAAACGGCAGAAGCATGTGTCCAAGAGCTGCATCAAAAACACCCCTGCTTTACAGAAGCAGCCGGAATGCTTCGCTATTACACTACTGCAGAAGATGCTAATTGGGCCGACATTGAAAAAGCAGAAAACGCCATAGGAAAATCCCTAGCGATGGATATCTATGACTGGAAACCCGATGTATTTACGGTTTTTAAAAAAGAAGGGGTAGAGGGCTGCGAGCTCGTTATCATTCTCGCTTTTGGTTCAGGGGATTAAAAAATTAAAGAAAACCACGCCGGGCAGCTTCCCTTTACGGCTCCTTAAATACTCTCCAAAATCTTGGTCAACTACTTTCTTTTTTAATTGAGATGCGTGACGTAACACAGGCTTTTTGTCTTTCTCTAATACTAAAAAACCCGTATGAGTAGCGTCGATTTTTGCTGATGTCCCTACAAAAGCCACTCCCCAAATTCCTGTAGTGTCAGAAGGTTTTTGTGCAAAGCGAATAGACGCATCGTAAGGCAAGTAACGAATTTCTGTTTGGGGGTTTTCAGAAGTGTATTTTATTTTCTTAGAGGCAAAAAAATCTTTTTTGGGAAGAGTCCGAATAATAGAGGTATCTCCTTCCATAAAACGTATTTTGGTAAATACGTTTTCACCAAGCCAATCCTCTACAAAGTAATGCTTGCGATGCAAGTAATCTATTTTCCCATTAAAATAACGGATCTGTTGCAATTGAGAAAAAACAGACTCCTCATTAGCGGCTAAAGCAAGGGCAAGCGCATGCTCAATATAAGTCACGCAATCCACCGAATCCATATAAATCAATGGTTTAGATTCAACAGAATCGAGATAGCTTTCACCCATAGGGCCAAGCAAGTAAGGGGTGTTAATCATTGCCTTGGAAAAGAAGTTTAAGCGGTTTTCTAATCCTTCTACTGAAAGCCCTTGAAGCCAAAGGCTTTTAGCGGCAAGCAAAGAGGGGTAATGATCATTTGATTTTTCCACAATACGAGACCACATGGTGTCGAGCACTTCTTTCGCTTTACTGTCAGGATTTTTCCCCGTATCGTTTAGGTACATACTTACCGCTAATGTATCTCCTGCCATAGTAAAAACGTAACCCGCAAGGGCATGGGCATTCGAAATATAACCCGTTTTAAAACGAGTTTGATGAGGCATTGTGAGCGAAAGCATTCGCTTACCACCAGTTCCTACACCTGGTGAGGCAAAACTTTCAATGTAAAAGTAAGATCGAGAAGAGCGTGCCATATAAGCGAGCATCTGAGTAATTGTCGCTGGTTTTACCTTATTTCGAGGAGACAAACCACAGCCATCAAAAACTTGAAAATGAGAAGGGTCTATTCCAATTTGATTTAAAAAAAGAGCTTCCGCCTTTTTGCCACCCTCAAGACTTCCCTCGCCTGCTATGACGTGTCCCATGTTGCGAAAAAGTGATTCGGCGTGAAGGTTTTGACTTCTTTGATTAATCTCATCTAATAAACTCAAAAGGGGGGCAGCTGAGAAAACGAATTGTTTGATTTCAATCCCTCTGTGCATTTTTAAATCTTCGATATAAGTGACTCCAGCATCCTTCAAAGCCGTTTTAAAAGCGCTAATAAAATAAGAAACCGGATTGCGAACGGGCAAAACTAGGTCTGAAGAATCCACTTGAATTCCAATGTTGCCACTGAAGGAGATAACAGGCTCATTCTTATCTAAAGAAAAGCGCCAACGTCGGGCGCGGTTATTGGAAGTGATTAATTCATTTTTAATTTTCACAAACCCAACATCGGGCAAAAGCGAAATAACAGCGGTGTCGTTTACCTTTGCACCTGGCTTTAAACGGATTAGCGTGCAGTTGTCATTAAAGCCAAGAGGTGTTACTTCTGCACCATACCAAGCATCGTAATAATTGCTTTTCCAGTGATCTGGACGACGAGGGCCAACAAAATAAGAGGTGTCAGGAAACAGCTCCCCGCGAATGGTATCAATGCCTAAAGACTTTAGCGAATCAACCATATTGCGAACTATGTAAAAAGCATCGGTATAGAAACGACCTGAAAAGTTAGGGTCACCTTCGCCTTTAATTCTAATTCTTCCAGAAAAGGTCTTATTCTTTATGCTGCCTTCTATATGAAGAGTGGTTTGTGGTTCATAATTTAAAGGCAGAAGATGCAACGCTGCTGCAGTGGTAAGTGTTTTCAATGTGCTTGCCGGGGTAAAAAAATCGCCACCGTGCACATCTACCAAAACTTCTCCCGTTTTTACCGAACGAACCGATAAACCTAAGCGAGAACTGGGCACTAATGAGTCAACATAAGCCTGAAAATCAGACGCTAAAAACGAACCTAAAGAATACTGCCAACATGTTAAAGTCAACAATAAAAACAAAGGCGCTTTTATAAAAGCGTAACTGCTTTTTTTAGTGCGTTTATTTTTATAAAAAAGTGACTTCATTTTATTTTTTCTTTCTGCGCCGAATTAAACGATATCTTGATTCTATAAAGAAAATGAGAAGGCAAGTGAGCGCAATCCCTATCAACACTGCAAAGCGAAAAGTCCAACTTTGCCCTGGAAGCGGAATCAAAAAGCCTTTGGGAAACAATTTTACAAATAAAAAATCTTCTTCCTTGACTTTTTGTTTCAAAATCTTCTCGGTAAACAACAATAAAGAATCGGTATTTCTTTCTTCTAAAGAGTCAAAAGATAAAATGGCGTTAATTTTTTTATCGGCAAGAACAATCAAGCGCGCTACTTCAAGAGTGCGGTCTTCGTCTTCAATGGCATGACGATAAATCGACCCAATGTCATTGCTCATCTCAATCAACACCTGTTCAATATCACCCCATTCCGCTATGTTTGGAAAGCTGCGCCCATGTTCTAAATTTTCAATCAAGCAATTATAACGCGGGTCTTTAGACCAAACGTTAATAGCACTTTTATCGGAAGGCAAAAAGCCAATCCTACGTGTGTAGGCATCGATATTATCGACTCTCACTAAAAATTGTAGTAAGTCTTTTGCTTTCTTTTTTGCTTGTTTAGAGACCGCTAAATGGCTGCTGCCTACAAAAGTAAAATGCCCCTTAGGGCCAAAAGGCATAGGCAACAAAACAATGCCGTCTCTACCAATATTTTTCTCTTTAAAACCACCTTCTTTAATAGGGAGATCTATTTTGCGGATTATTTCAGACGTTCCCATTAAAAAGACTTGCTCAGAATTAATAAACCGATTCGCATTTTGAGACGAGTTTTCAAATAAGGCATAAGGGACACAAGCTGTATCGTGGAGCAAAGTCAAGTAATGAAAGAGGCCGTTGAGTGTGTTTGAATCAAGAAGAGCACTTTTCCAAACAGAGTCTTCTTTTTTTACAAACTGGCCGCCATAAGACCAAATCCAAGGAGCCATTACCTGCGGGCCCGTCCAATCGTTTTTACCTGGCAGTCCAAAGGGAACAATGCGTTCCTTATTCTCATTCTTTAGACGATTTTGAGCGATCATCCGCATTACGCCTCTAGCACGGCTAAAACTAGTCATGTGTGCATCGCGAATACCAATAGAATCCAAAACCGCCTTATTAGCAAAAAGAGCACGAACGTCTAAAAACCAAGGTACCGTATAATAAGTACTGTCATCGCCTACCCGAGAAAACTTAACGCTTTCTTCAAAAAAACGATTCGAATCGAGTTCCTCTATAATCGATTGTAAGCTATCTAAAAAGCCATTACGAACAAAGAAAGGAATCCAGGAAGAGCCTAACTGCAGCACATCTGGGCCACGGCCTTCTCTAAAGGCAGTGTGAATCTCATCAAAAGCGGTTTCCCAATTCAACTCCTTTAAAACAACAGGAATAGACGTTTCGGTTTCAAAACGCACCAAAAGTTCTCGGAGAAGATCACCAGAGCCAGGACCGTTAGGCATGGCCCATAGGGAAAGTGTGTCCACTTTTTTTGCTTGACTCATCATGGTTAAAAGCAAAAACGACAACAATAAATTTTTAATAATAGAGCGACTCATTTAGCTAACCTCAAAAAATCTTCAAAATAATTTGGATACGTTTTATTGACACAAGAGGGGTCTAATATTTTGATGGGCACACCCCCCAAAGCGACAAGACTAAAGCACATCGCCATACGATGGTCGTTATACGTTTCAATAATCGCCTCTTTAAGCATTTCTGGTGGCGTCACGTGTATGCTCGTCATATCGGTTTCAACCGTTGCCCCTATTTTTCGGAGCTCTGCTGCAAGTGCGGCAATACGATCGGTTTCTTTGACGCGCCAACTACCAATGTTTCTAAT
>DUVD01000183.1 GCA_012841225.1 Fibrobacter sp. | reverse complement strand
TATATGACTCCTTTTTTACCTTTAACGACGCTTCTGGTGCGACGGACGCCGATCTAGACATTGCGACTGCTTTGGTTTTGGCACACATCAAATTGAGTCCAGTTCTTCCCGATTTAGCTAACCTATATTTGGTTCATGCGCAGAAAATAATTAATTCTATTTGGGATGAAGTGGTTATGGGTGGATGTAATCAAAATCATTTGGTTTGCGCAGGAAACACTTCTATGTGGTACAAAGAGCCTGTAACGTTTAATTTGAGTTACTTTTCTCCAGTAGCATTCCGTCTATTTTCTCTATTTGACCCCACTCATGATTGGAATGCGGTGGTCACTGAAAATTATGCTTACATGAAACGCGCTCAAAGTATTGGCGTGGGTTTAGTTCCAGACTGGTCCGATATCACGGGAACTCCCATGCTAGCGCCTAATAATAGTAGCGCCAAGTCCTATGATACTTACGGTAAAGAATCGGTTCGGACCGCTTGGCGTATCGCATGGGATTACTATTGGTTTGAGTCCCCCGATGCTAAGGAAGTGCTCGATAAAATGGCCGCTTTTGTTATGCCAAAATTTACCGCGTTCTCTCTAGCTGGCATGCCTAATAAGACTTTTAAAACGACAGACGGGACGCTTTCTGTAGGAACCCCGCAAAGCGTCGCTCATTTAGGTTCTTATTGTTTGATGGCTGGAGCGTCTCATCCTGAATGGTATCAAGCTTGTGTGACTGGCTTTAACGCCGAAGGCTGGAACCCTAGCTTTAGCTACTTCACGCATATTTTGCAGATGATGTTTGGTCAGTTGATGAACGGTAAGTATGTAAGCCCATTTTAATATTAAAATTCTTTTTCAAAAGAGCCCCATTAGGAGCTCTTTTTGCTTTTATGCTTTAAAAAGACGCTTTTTACAGTACTTTAACAAATCTTTGATTTTTCTGTGATTTTCTGTATTTCTTCTTTTTATATATTCAATACGAAATGAAACAAGATTCTTTAATTCACGACTCTTTAGCCCATAATGATTTAACGGTGAACGCCGAAGCGCCGCCGTTAGTTTCGATGGAAAACATCGGCGTGCATATTGAGCTTACGCAGGCACCTGAGAGTGTTCTGGTAGGGGATACATTTGATTTAGTGGTAGCAGTGTCTTGGGAGGCTCAGGAAGGCGCTTTATTGTTATTACCCGGTAACTCTGTTAATGTGAAGGGCCTCGAGCAAATTTCTGTTCGTCAAGAATCTGGTCGTTCAGTTAAAGATGGTCGTCAGTTTTCTGAAAATCACTTTGTTTATAGTATTGTAGCTACTGATACAGGGCATTTTAATATCCCTGCCATTAAAATTTTATCGCCTATTTCTCAGGGTAATTCTTTGGAGTTAAAGACTGCTCCCGTGTCTATCCGCGTCGACGAACCTTATCATTTTTTGCCTCTCGCTTTTGCGTCCATTGCCTTAATCTTATTTGCTTTTGTGGCTTTTTGGCGAGTACACCGTCGACGCACACAAGAGAAAGTCAAAGTGGAACAGAATGTTTTAGAAAAAGAATGGCGTAATGCTTTTTTATTGCTTAAAC
>DUVD01000182.1 GCA_012841225.1 Fibrobacter sp. | reverse complement strand
CGCGCGGGGTGCGAGTGAGCTGTTCTTTGGCTTGTTCCATGTGGTTAAGGTACAAGTGGAGATCGCCAAAGGTGTGCACAAACTCCCCTAACCCTAAACCGGTGGCCTGAGCGAGCATCATGGTGAAAAGGGCGTAAGAGGCAATATTAAAAGGAACACCCAAAAAGCAATCGGCGCTCCGCTGGTAAAGCTGGCAAGAGAGCTTGCCATTCGCGACGTAAAATTGGAATAGACAGTGGCATGGGGGCAAGGCCATTTGCTCGATTTGCCCAACGTTCCAGGCGCAAACTAAGTGTCGCCTAGAATCAGGGTTGTTTTTTAAGCTATCCACTAGGTTTTGGATTTGATCGACATGACCGCCTTCTGGTGTGGGCCAATGGCGCCATTGGTAACCGTAAATGGGGCCTAAATCACCGTTAGGGCGTGCCCATTCGTTCCAAATGGAGACTTTGTTATCAAGCAAGTATTGTACATTGGTATCGCCTTTTAAAAACCATAGCAACTCGACTATGATGGAGCGCAAGTGCAGTTTTTTAGTGGTAAGGCAAGGGAATCCCTTGGCTAAATCATAGCGATTTTGTCGTCCAAAAACAGATAAGGTGCCTGTGCCTGTGCGGTCCATGCGCTTAATGCCGTTTTCCATAATGTCGGAAAGAAGATCGAGGTAAGTTTGCATATTCTTAATGTGGTGTTAAAATTCTATGTATATTTCAATTTAATTAAAATACATCTTGGAAGGCTTTATGAGCGATAAATTAGACCGAATTTTTGAAATGCAAAGCATGCTAAACGATTACGTTTTCGAAAAAAAAGGGATTACCGACACTCAAGGGCATGCTTTAAAAATGAAAACCATTTACGAGGCGGGCGCTGCCGAAACGGCAAAAGGCCCAAATAGCGACACCAACCGCTGGTTAGCAAATTACCTCGCTGCCCTTAATGACGAGTCACGCGAACTGGGTGAAGAGTTGCTCTGGAAATGGTGGAGCAAGGATTCACTTAGCATGCAAAACATTAGGGTGGAAATTGTCGACCAACTTCACTTTTGGGTTTCTCTAGCTTTAACTGCAGGCATGGACGCCAACAAGGTTTTTGACATTTATAGCCAAAAAAACCAAGTCAACATCGATCGACAAAATAAAGATTATTCCAAAAGCAATAAAAACGAAAACGACAATTTAAACATTGAGTAGTTAAATGCCGCCCATTCTTTCAACTACCAATTTAGAGCTGATGACAGACATGGGTAACCCAGCTCCTGGGACGGTTGATGCGCCAACATAAAAGGTGTTTTTAAACTTTTCATCGTGATTTTTAGGGCGAAATGCTCCTATTTGTAGCATGTGGTGAGATAAACCTAGGCCTGCACCTTTATACAAATTGAATTCGCTTTCCCAATCTTGTGGGGTATAAGCAGCCTGGAACACGATTTCTTTGGCTATGTCGCGACCAATGCGTTTTGAAAAATCTTCGATGATGCTATCTATAATCTCTTGCTTATCCGACCAGTCCGGCTTAAATATAAGGTTGGGAACGGGGCAAACAAACATCAAGGCTTCGCAACCTTCGGGCGCACACTCACTGTTGTGCTTCGAGACTACATTTACGTAGTAGTAGGGCTTTTCTAGGGTGTTCGGATTTTTCATCACGTCTTTGGCGTACTCTTCGTAGTTGTCGCCGAGGAAGTAATTGTGATGTTCTACTTCTGGTAGTTTTTTATTAATGCCCACGTAAAAAGTCAAGTAACCCATGGTCCAACGCATTTTAGAGAGCTTCTTTTCACTAAACTTCTCGCGGTTAAAAATAGTGCCTCTAAATAAAGCCGCATCGGCATTAATGACAAAGCGATCCGCATGCCAAGACTTTCCATTTTGGTCGATTAAAGCTTTTAAATGATCACCTTCGGCTTGGTAGTCGAGGATTTCAGTGTTG
>DUVD01000181.1 GCA_012841225.1 Fibrobacter sp. | reverse complement strand
TAGGTGTTGAGGTGATTGCTGTCGATCGCTACCATAACGCTCCTGGTATGCAACTTGCTCATCGCTCTCATGTTATTAACATGCTTGATGGTGCCGAATTGCGCCGTATTATTGAATTAGAAAAGCCGCATTATATTGTGCCCGAAGTCGAAGCGATTGCCACCGATACTCTTGTCGAAATGGAGGCGGAGGGTTATTGCGTAATACCCACTGCTAAGGCCACAAAGCTCACCATGAATCGCGAAGGCATTCGTCGGTTAGCGGTCGAAGAGCTCGGCCTTAAGTCCTCTCCTTATCAATTTGCAGAAACTTATGCCGAGTTTTTAGAGGCGCTCGAATTTATTGGTTTTCCCTGTGTGGTCAAGCCCGTGATGAGTTCTTCGGGCCATGGTCAAAGTGTGGTTCGTTCGGCAAAAGACATAGAACGCGCTTGGCAAATTTCCCAAGAGGAAGGGCGCTCCGGAGCGGGTCGCGTGATTGTAGAGGGCTTTGTCTCTTTTGATTATGAAATTACGCTTTTAACGGTACGCCATATTGGTGGTACTTCATTTTTAGAACCCATAGGTCATCGTCAAGTAGACGGTGA
This sequence comes from Fibrobacter sp., assembly GCA_012841225.1. Classification (GTDB taxonomy): domain Bacteria; phylum Fibrobacterota; class Fibrobacteria; order Fibrobacterales; family Fibrobacteraceae; genus Fibro-01. The sequence goes on along the minus strand of DUVD01000181.1, from coordinate 2,648 downwards.
TTACCAAGAATCTTGGCAACCTCAGCCAATGGCTCCTGCGCTGTTGGAGCAAGCTAAAGAAATGGCTCTTTCCATTACCAATGCCTTAGGTGGTCGCGGTATTTTTGGCGTTGAGATGTTTATTTGTAAAAATGAGGTTTTGTTTAGCGAAGTAAGCCCTCGTCCTCATGATACGGGCTTGGTTACATTGATTTCTCAAGATTTATCGGAATTTGCCTTACATGCTCGCGCTGTGTTGGGGCTCCCTATTCCGAACATCGCCTTTCATGGTCCTTCGGCGTCAAAAGCCATCGTTTGTGTAGGAAATTCTACGCAAGCAAGCTTTTGTAATTTAACAGAAGTCCTAGCCGAAAAAGACACAGCAATCCGTTTATTTGGAAAGCCAGAGTTAAAAGGGCATCGTCGGATGGGTGTTTTACTTGCCCGACGAAACACCGTTCAAGAAGCGCTTGAAGCGGTAACAAAAATGCGCGAAAAGGTAGAGGTAAAATTATGATGGATATTAAGGCTTGGCGTTCTTTTGTTTCGGGTAAATGGAATTCCGAAATCGATGTTCGAGATTTCATTCAAAAAAATGTGCACTCTTATCAGGGTGACGCTTCTTTTTTGGCGCCGGCTACGCTGCGCACCAAAAAAATAATGGAAGAGGTGAATGTTCTTTTAAAAGAAGAGCACCGTCTTGGTATTTTAGATGCAAGTGTTGATGTAGGTACATCTATCACAGCCCACGCTCCTGGTTATATCGATAAAAAACTCGAAAAAATTGTGGGCTTGCAAACAGATGCTCCATTAAAACGTGCTATTGCGCCTAATGGTGGGCTTCGAATGGTAGAAGCAGGCCTTGATGCTTATGGTTATGTTATTGACCCAGCCATTAAAGAGACTTACACTAAGTACCGCAAAGATCATAACCGCGGTGTCTTTGATGTTTATAGTCCAGACATTCGGGCTTGTCGTAAATCAGGTGTTATTACAGGGCTTCCCGATGCTTATGGTCGCGGCCGTATTATTGGTGATTACCGTCGAGTGGCGCTTTATGGCGTAGATTTTTTAATTGAAATTAAGAAAAAAGAAAAAGCAGAGCTTGATTACGCTGACTTTACCGAGAGTGTGATTCGCCTTCGTGAAGAGCTTTCTGAGCAAATTGATGCCCTGAAAGAACTCGTCCAGATGGCGTCTTCTTATGGCTTTGATATTACTAAGCCAGCGAATAATGCTATTGAAGCGATTCAATGGACTTACTTTGCTTACCTTGCAGCGGTAAAAGAACAAAACGGTGCGGCCATGTCGATAGGGCGTATTTCGACTTTCTTAGATATTTATATCGAACGCGATTTTGCAGAAGGCTCTTTGAACGAAGAAGAAGCCCAAGAATTAATTGATGACTTAGTGATCAAATTGCGTTTGGTTCGCTTTCTTCGCACCCCCGATTATGATGCTCTTTTTTCTGGAGACCCTACTTGGGTAACAGAATCAATTGGCGGCATGAGCGAGAACGGAGAGACTTTAGTCACAAAAAACAGCTTCCGGTTTTTGCATACCCTTTACAATTTAGACCCTGCTCCAGAGCCAAATCTTACGGTACTTTGGTCCGAAAACTTGCCTCCAAAGTTTAAGGAGTTTTGCTCTAAAGTCTCTATTGATACTTGCGCTATTCAATACGAATCCGATGACTTGATGCGGCCTAGGTGGGGCGACGATTATGCCCTTGCTTGCTGTGTTTCGGCAATGAAGATCGGTAAACAAATGCAGTTTTTTGGTGCTCGCGCTAACCTCGCCAAAACACTTTTATATGCTATCAATGGTGGTATTGACGAACTTAGTTTTAAAAAAGTAGCGCCAGGTTTTGAACCTATCACAAGTGATGTTCTCGATTATAATGAGGTACTTGAGAAATGTGACAAGATGATGGGTTGGCTTGCGCACACTTATGTGAAGGCATTAAACTCCATTCACTACATGCACGACAAGTACTATTACGAACGCATTGAAATGGCCTTACACGATCGCGACATATTGCGCACCATGGCTTGCGGCATCGCTGGCCTTTCTGTGGCAGCGGATTCTTTGTCTGCTATTAAATACGCAAAGGTTTCTCCTATTCGAAATGAACAAGGGATTGCTGTTGATTTTAAAATAGAGGGGGAGTTCCCTGCATTTGGCAATAATGATGACCGCGTTGACTCTATTGCTACTATGCTTGTTTCTCTGTTTATGGAAAAGCTAAAAGAGCAAAAAACTTATCGAGACAGCGTGGCGACTCAGTCGGTGCTTACGATTACCTCGAATGTGGTTTATGGTAAAAAAACGGGAAATACACCGGATGGTCGTCGCAGTGGAGAGCCCTTTGCTCCAGGGGCTAATCCAATGAACGGAAGAGACAAATCTGGTTTTGTAGCGGCAGGTGCCTCTGTGGCCAAAATAGCATACGATGAAGCCCTTGACGGTATTTCTTGGACGGCGACTTCCACTCCAGAGGCTTTAGGCCGTACAGAAAAAGAACGTGCCGATAATCTTTCGAATTGCCTAGATGGTTTTGTTCGCGCGGGCGGTTTTCACGTTAATGTAAACGTTTTGCGCAAAGAAATGCTTATAGATGCTATGGAACAACCCGAAAAATACCCTTCTTTGACTATCCGCGTTTCTGG
>DUVD01000180.1 GCA_012841225.1 Fibrobacter sp. | reverse complement strand
CGTGAGTGGCCCACCGTGTGTGAGCGATGCCTATGTTCCCTTTAAAACACTTGCCTTGAATTTTTTCTTCTAACGCCGCTATTTTACCCGAAGCCCTTTCCGTTTGAATTTTGTTTCCACAAATAATGGAGATTCCTGCGCTGTCATAGCCTCGATATTCTAATTTTTTTAACCCCTCCAAAAGTATTGGAAGAGCTTCTTTTTTACCTATATAACCAACAATACCGCACATATTTTACTCGAAATAAAACAAACTACCTCAAAAATACATATAACGAGGTAAAAAAACATGCTTTAGTCTCGCAGAATGGATACAGAGCGTAAAAAAAGCAAATGCAATGGTTTTTTAATACGTTGTTTTTATATTTTACACCAAATCAACTTTACAAAGAGGAATATATGAATCTCAAATTGTTTTTATCGATAGGCTTTTGCTCTATCTTCTTGTTAGGCTGTAACGAGATGGGCAAGCCCGCCGCTAAAACAGCTCTTGTTACAGACAAAGACAATTATAGCTACGCTTTAGGTGCTTCTTTTGGTCAACAAGCTCGCGCTTTGCTCGTTCATCGCGACTCCATCGATTTAGATTATGCTGTATTTATGCAAGCATTTACTGATCGCTTTGAGCAAGACAGTGCTCAATTGTTGCTCTCTGACTCGGCTTTATTTGCCATATTAAATGACTTCTCAATGCAGCGTCAACAAGAAAAGCTTCAAAAAGATAGTGCCACAGCTGAAAAAAATCTAAACGATCAAAAGTCATTCCTTGAAAAAAACAAGAATGAAGGTGGTGTCATCACTACCGCTAGTGGCCTTCAGTACCTCGTTATTATCGAAGGTAAAGGCGCTCTTCCTAAAGATGGCGACGTAGTCTCAGTTCATTACACAGGCACTCTTTTAGATGGTACCGAATTTGATAGCAGCATTAAGCGTGGTGCTCCTGCTGAATTTCCTTTAGGTGCAGTAATTCCTGGTTGGACTGAACTTCTCAAGTTGATGAAAGTAGGCACCAAGGTTAAAGCTTGGATTCCAAGCGATTTAGGTTATGGGCCACAGGGTCGTCAAGTGATTCCAGGCAATAGCTTATTGCTTTTTGAAATGGAGTTATTAGGCGTGACCGCTGCTCCACAGACTGCCGCAAAATAATTTTTTATTCACGAACTTAAAGATCAGTGATGGCCGGTGACGGGGAATACATCATTGATCTTTTTTATTGGAGGTGTTTTGCGCCAAATACTTTTACTCTTTTCATTGCTTTTTTTGGCGTCTTGCGGTCAAGAAACTAAAATTCAAAAATTAAAAGAAAATATTTTAGCTTTAGAAAATCAATTGACCTCACTTCAAAAAGAATATATAGAAAGAACAGAAAATGGGTTGAAAAACCTTTCTATAGCGCAGGATTCAGTTCAAGCGGGAGAAGGCCTTTTTCAGGTTTTAAATCGAATGGGCATTAATGATGAGCAGCGTCGAAAAATAGTGCTCGCCATTCAAGATAGTGTTGAATTGTCTGTATTGAGAGTGGGGCAAACTTTTATTGCTGCCAAAGATTCTGCTCAGACGGTTCATGTATTTAGGTACCAAGCGAACCCAGCTACAATTCATTTATTGTTTTTAAATCCAAAAACAACCGCTTTTGATTACAAATTAGTCGAAAAACCATTAGTTAAAAAGCAGTCTGTTTTTGAAGGTGCTTTAGAACCCGGTAGTACCTTAAATGGGCTTTTATTTAAAGTAGGGATTCCTGGTCGCATGGTCGGCATTGTGAGCGGCGTGCTTCAATGCAAAGTCGCATTTCAACAAGCCCAGCCTGGAGATCGATTTCGCATTTTATTAGAAGAATCCTTTTTTCAAGATTCTATATGGATTAGTGGTAAAGTGCTTTACGCCGAGTTTGAAGGGCGAGTGGTTGGGCATCACGAAGCCTTTCGATACGAAGACCCAGACCCAAAAAGCACATTTAATGCGCATTACACCGCTTCTGGGGAAGCGTTAATCTTTGATGGCTTGAGGTACCCTTTAGACCGGTTACATATCACAAGCCCTTTTGGAGTGCGCGTGCATCCTATTACCGGAAGGCGTGCTTTGCATAACGGTATAGACTATGGTAGCCCCAGAGGCTCGCCTGTTTACGCCGTCGCCGAAGGCACTGTTATCGCGTCTGGTTATGATGAGTACAGTGGTAATAAAATCGCGGTTCGACATCGAGATAAGTCAACGAGCTGGTATTTGCATTTAGACAAGCGAAGCGTTAATGTAGGGACTAATGTGGCGCCAAGGCAGGTGATTGGACGTGTTGGTAGCACGGGCAGAAGCACTGGCCCGCACTTGCATTTTGGTTTTACTTGCCCAAAAGGAAAATGGATAAACCCTGCAACTAAAACGATGATAGCCACGCCAAAACTGGAAGGGGAACGCTTGGCGCGATTGAAAGTCCAGGCACAAAAAATAAAAGAAGAACTCGCTTTAACAGAGTCGCAACAGCCGCAGAAAGTCAATGATTCTACTGATGTTAGGATGCGTATGCGAGTCTTGCCATAAGCACTTAGGCTAATTAGCGAAGTGCTTGATCTTAAAGGCTCCGGATTTTTCCTGGGCCTTTTCTTTTGCGTCACTTGATTTTTTTGCAAATATTACGAATTTATCGCCGTAGCCAGCGGTTCGCTTAAATGTTTTTTCTTGAGCGAGTTTCACAGCCTTAGCAAGCGCTTCCTTTTCGTCTTTGATTTCGAAGTCGGGCTTGATTCCATAGTGATGATAAGATTCAAATGAGCGATCTAAGAATTGAAAAGAGGTGATCCCTGCAATGCCGTAGAGGAACGTAGTAAAGTAGTATTGGCCGATTCCCTTACCATAAGAAATAGTGCCCACTACAGGTGACTTTGTACTTGATACTACTCCAGCAACTAGTATTTCGGAGCAACTAGCGCTTTCTTCATCTTGAAGGAACACATAATAGCGGCCTTGCCCGATCCCTTTTGTTTTTGCGACGTAAGCAGTGGTATCTCTTAGTTGAACATTATTCAGGGTGTCTGGGTAAGTGGCGATTTCGAGGATGATAGTGTCTTTTGCGTTTAAAAGTTCGCCAGCCATAGCGACACAATGTTCTATGGAACCACCAGGATTACCTCTTAAATCGATGATTGTGGCAGTTGCTCCAGCAGTCTTTTGCAAGGCGTTTTTAAATTCAACTACAGAGCCATCGGGGTTAGCGGTGCTATCGATAAACCCAGTGATTCTAATTAAAGGAATGGCATCGATAGAATCTAAGAAAACGGTAGGCATAGAAAGGTGGTCGATAGTAATCTCGATAGCGATCTTTTTTGAACCGCGCTGAATGACTAGCTCTATTTTATCATTAAGCTTACCATTGATAAATCGGTTAAAAATGGGCTCTGAAGTGACGACATTAGAATCGACCATTAAAATAGAATCACCTCGTAACAGGCCTTTTTTTTCTGCAGGTCCGTTTTCATAAACTTGTGTTACCTTTAAGTTGGAATCTACCTCAAGCCCCAGCCCGATAACACTTTCGGAGTACAGTAACTGTTCAAGGATATAATCATAATGTTCGGGTGGAAAGTACTGAGTGAATTTATCGTCCATTTGCCCATACATATGGGTTATGTTTTCAATGGGGTTTTTAGAAACTCGATACACTTCGTGATTGCTTAACTCAGTTTTGGCGTTTAAGTAATAAGCGGCAAGTAATTGATAGTTATACTCAAACTCATAATTTAAAGAATCTGTTCTAGTTTCTAAATCGTAGGACATTCGTGGTATGGGTTTGTATTCTTGAGGACAGCCCACTAAAAGGAGTGTTAGAATAATAAAGGTAGCGTAGAAAGAAAATTTATTTATTCTCATTGAGAATCTCCTGTTTAATAATTGCTCCACCAAAGTTTCGAGACGAAAAAAGTCTTGTAGGTAAAATATAATTTAAATCGTAGCCAGGACTTTTTTTGAATTGAATTGCATGTTTTTTTTGGATGAAATCAAAAAGGCAGGCATGCGAGGCTTTTTCGCATAAAATGTCGGGTTGAATACCATAACCGTTATAAATAGAGCCATTAGGGGTCTCAAATACCATGCTGGTGATAATGGCAAGGCCGTTATTCTTTGTTTTCCAGGTGTTTTGCCCTACCCCTTTGCCGTAAGTTTTTTCTCCCACAATAATAAACTTCCTGTTTTCGGCGACGGCGGCTGTAAATATTTCGGCACAAGAAGCGGTGTTTTGATTGACAAATAATAAAAACTCACCATCTTCCCCTTCGCCACCAGGTGTTGCAAAAGAAACCGTTTTAAAATCGCCTGTAGTACCATCGGCTTTTATTTTTTTATAAGAACGTGAAGAAAGCACGCCGCTTGCCACAAAAAGGTCGGCCATGTCAATGCATTGCTGTATATGCCCGCCTAAGTTATTTCGTAAATCAAGAACGCGTAACGGGGCCGTTTTTGTCTCTTTAAGCAAGGCCTTCATTTCACCAAAAGAACCATTAACTTGGTCCCATGTATTCGGTTTAAAAGACTCGATCGAAATAAATGGAATGCCGCTAATCGTATCTAAAAAGACGGTAGGTGCGTATACCATCTCTTTGATTACTGAAAAAGTATGGAACGCATTGTCTTTTAACACAACGAGTTTAATTTCTTTATGCCCTGAGAATTCTTTTTGGTATACCTCGTAAGCATCTTCAATGTTAAGTGAGACGTCGTTAATGGAGATGATCGTCGAGTATCGCTCAATGCCCGCTTTTGCTGCAGGTGAAGAAGGGTATACGCGGTATATAAATAAAGGGAATTCGCTTTTTTTGTTTAACAGCGTTTCTATACCAATGTCTCCGAGCACCACACTGGAATTGATTTCTTGCTCTACTTCTTGAGAGATGGAGGGGGGAATGTAGCGGGTGTATGAATCAGAAAGCTCATTGTAAAGCGCGTTCACTTGACCGTCGTAAAAATCAGGCTCATGCAGTTCTTCTGGATTTAAATACCAATGAGAAAGAAGCCAATAGTTGTACTCAAACTCAGAAGGTTCAGGTACTTCCGAGACGGGATTATCTAAAACGCAAGAGGTGATCGTGAAAGACACAACGCATAATAAGCTCAAGCGCAATAAATTTCTCACAATTTAATTTTCGATTCGAAGCCCTGATTTCGAGGTGAGGGCCTTTGGGATTCGATCAATAAGCTGGTTTTCAATAATGGAAAGTAGTTCAAGGTTCTTGCAGTCGGCAAGGCTTTCTGGCAGGGATTCCAGCAGGTTGCCGTCCAAGACGAGTTCGCGAAGTTGTTGCAAATTGCCGATTTCTTTTGGTAAAAAAGTGAGCGCATTGCCGGAAACTACAAGGACCTCTAGTTTGCTCATGTCGCCAAAAGAAGCGGGCAAAGAACTAAGATCGTTGTTGTCTAAGTAGAGTTTTTCAAGACTCTTCATTTTGCCCATGCTTTCTGGGATTTCCGTAAGCATGTTGTCGTGGAGGCTCAGTTTTTGAACTTCAGCCCAATTGCCGATTTCTTTAGGGAGATCGAGTAGCTGGTTTTTAGCGATGTTTACTTTCTTTAACTTGTTTAGATTTGCAATCGTGTCTGGAAGTTCGGAAAGGCTGTTGTAGCCTAAATAAAGATTTTCCAGTTGAGTGAGCTCCCCAATAGAGTCAGGTAAAACCATTAGATCATTTTCACTGATCGAAAGGCTTTTTAGATTTTTAAGCTTTCCTAAGTCTTCGGGAACCTCTACGAGGAGGTTTTCGTCTAAAATGAGCTCTTCTAAAAAATCCAGAGAAAACAATTCTGGAGGAAGTACGCGGATATGTTGGTTAGATAAGTCTAGTTTTTTCGCTTTTTCAGCTTTAGCTTTAGCAAAACAATCGAGAAGGTTCATATTTTAACTCCTGCCTATTTATTACAATCATAGCTTTTTAAAAATGAGCGAGCATGAATTTGAGCAAAAAAAACGCCTTAGTTTAGATTGCTTTTTTGAGCAGTAGTTACTATTTTTTGTGTAAACAGGCTTTTAATAGACTTGAATTGCAAAAAAGAAGGTATTTTTTTAAAAGAAAAATCTTTTTTGTACTCAAAAAGGTCTATTAAAGATATTTTTATTATCTATGTAGCATATATAACAATGTATATGCATTTGTCGTTTGAACTTTGGTTAGAGGAAATAATGGAATTAACAAAGTCGCAGGAACGTAGGCTGTCTTTTGTAGCCAGTTTGTTGAGTTTAAATCCTAATGACCCCACAGATCGAATTAAGGCTTTAAGGCATCTAAATTTAGATGAAGAAGGCTGCTTTCATGGTTTTCAGTATTCGCAAGGTTTTTTAGAATTATTCGTTTTTTTAGACGAAATGACGCCTTTAGAAAAAGTAGTTTGCAATTTAGCTCAAGATCTTAAGCAAATGCAAATAGCTGTTTTCAGAACGAGTGATCCAGAAAATTCTTTTTTCATGTCTCTTCGTGAAGAAGCCGATCCTTGGGCTATATTAGACGAACGCACTGCGGAAGACGAAGACGAAGACGCCCCAGCAAGTCGCCCTTATACTAATACCCTTGAAATTACTGTTCTTCGCACGCGTTACAGTCGAGATATTACTGACTCAGAAATGGAGCGCACTCTAAAAGACCTGCGCCGTAAACTTAATCTTTGGAAAATCGACGTACGCGCCAAGCTCGAAATCGTAGCCGAACATGATGATTTGACTCGTGATTTTCGTTCTGCAGACGATAAGTTGGAAATCGAAATGGACGCCGCTCCTTTGCACATGGCAAGCGATCGCGGAGAGCTATTCATTGGTTTTTGCCCTATTCGCACTATTTTTGATTATCATGTAAATCTCGGTAAAAGACTAAAAACTAAGCACAACATGGCAATAGTTTCTAGTAATATTCGCACCTATTTAGGAAACCTCACGCACACGAATGCCGCGCTAATTGATGCTTTTCAAGAAATGGAACGTTCAGGCGACTGTACGGATTTCCCGTTTTTGCATAACGGCATGACTTTAACTGGTGATGACTTGCGCCTAAAAGATCGTGATGGTAAAAAAATACTACAGATCGAACGCCCTAAAATCATTAACGGGGCTCAAAGTTTATTTACTTATGAGCAGTATGCTAAAAAGAGCAAAAAACCTATTAATCCACAGGTTTTAGTGAAGGTTGTTGTACCTTATGCTGGTTCTGATTCGTTCTTGCGTCAGGTAACTATGGCTAATAACCGCCAAAACCCTGTATTTAGCTACCATTTAAGAGCGGCAGACGACTTACAGTTCTTTATTTGGCAGCGTTATCAAGAAGAAGGCTTTACTTATGTTTATAAGGATGGTGTTCGCTTAAAAGCAAGGACGCGTAAGCTCGAAGTGCGTATGCGCCCCGAATTAGCTAAAACGCTCTTTATGATGGATGCTAAGATTTCGGAAAGTAAATCTTCCGACTGTATTTTTGATAAAGAAAGCCTCTATCAACGTTGCTTTGGTGCTTTTTTACGCGTTTCTCCACAAAAAGAAAAAGATTTTGTTCGCAAGACGATTGCTTACACTAAGGCTTGGCAGCTGTTAACGCGCTTGCCTATTAAGATTAGAAACGTTGTTCCTGGTCAAGGGGTCTCGATTGAGGCCAATGAAGATAACCCACTTACTAAAATCACTTGGAATGGCCGCTTAGAGGATAAATTTGTCTTTAGAAGCGCTATTCGCGACTTAGTGGTGGCGCTTGCTCTTCGGCACTGGTTGGTTTTTGGTGACCCAATACAAGATTTTGTTTATTTAGTCGATAACGAACTCGACTTTAATAATTCGATTTTGCGTTACGCCTCAAAAATCTATTCGGAGCATTTAAAAACGATTCTCGTTTCTGAATTCAAAGACAACAAAGACTATTATGACACCATTACTACGATTGACAAGGATTCTGGAGAGTCTGTCGAGCGTCGTTTATGGAAGGGTTTTGGTAACACACCGACTTACGAAAAAGTCTTAAGTATGTTAGTTAAAAAAGATCCTTCTTGGGCTAAGTGTCGTGGTGGCATAGACGTTTTTATTTAACGAGAAACTTACTCTTTAACAATAAGCATCACCCCGTTTTGGGGAGATGCAATCTGTGCCTTATGGCTATTAATCGCACAATGAAAGTGAATGCGGTAGTGATGAGCATTTGAGT
>DUVD01000179.1 GCA_012841225.1 Fibrobacter sp. | reverse complement strand
TTTAGCCTGAGGACAAAACTGAGCGGCGACTTTAGAAACTACTTTAGGGAGGATATAAGGTGATCCTACTTCAATAACATCGGGTTGATATTTTTGAATGACTGGACGCACTTGAGATTTTTTCCAAATAAAACGATAGCCATCGTAAAGGGGCATTTTAAATGCCTTAACATGTTCTATAATGACAGAGTCCGAGACAACTTCGGTGTAGGTTTTAAAGTCCGTCATCACAAAAACAAGGAGCGTGTCTTTTTGTTTTTGGTAATATTTCATCCGTTCTAAATGATAACGCCTAACACCACCGCCCGAAGGGCTCCAAAAATTATTGAAATCGAGAATGACCATATTAAATTTCTTTATTCTTCTCTCATCCGGTTAGAAACAGAATCCATGATGATATTGCCTTGGTAAAGATGGCTCCTACCTAGGCGTTTTGAATCGACAGATAAAAACAAGTTGCCGCCTTTAGATTCCAACCAATAAATAGTATCTGAATCTCTTAAATAAGAGCGTGGACCGATTAAACCTGTTTCGTCATAAATTAGTTCCCCACCTAAGAAAATAGGGATGTCTAATGCTTTATATAAATCGAGCATCACAGTAGAACGCCTTTCGTGAATGTCAGAAATATCGCCTCGATCGGTAATCCTAAGGTGATCAATGCCATCGACAATAACGGCTAAATCAGGATGTTCTTTAAGCTCTTCTTTTAAAATGCGAAGCATTTCGATATTATCGAATGCGGGGGTATCTTCCCAAATTTCCAGTCGATTATGCCGCACATAAGAAATTAACTCCTTAGTTGCCTCTAAAATTTTTGTATTCATCGCTTCGCTTTCGCATTGCTTTTTAACGCTTAAGACCGATTCGCCAGTCATCATAGCGATGAACCTGTCGAACAGTTGACGGCGCGGCGTTTCTAGGGCAATGTAAATCACTTTTATTTTAGGATTAGTTTCTACAAGATCCAAAGCTAAGCTAGAAAGCAAAATGGTCTTTAACCCAAATGGTTGAGAAGACACAAAGAAGCAACCAGATTGAACGCCATCAATGGTTGAATTTAGTTGAGAAAAATTAGAAAGCGAGTAACCGACGCTTGTAGTGGAAGGACAAGCCATTGCATTATCAAAATTCTCTTTAATATCTTGGAGCATTACCGAACGTCGGTGTGTGTGGATGGTATCTTCTTGAGTATTTTGAATTAATTCTAAAAGTTGATCGGCTCCATTTTTACGAACTACTTTGTCAATCGTTTCCCCTTTAGGTAAAATAATCGACTTGAACTTAAGATTTAAGTTTTCGCCTAAGGTTAAGTACTTTTGAATTTGCAATTCTTGTTGACGACGATTCAGGTCTCGCCTTAACATCACGGTAACGGATTCCGCACCGCACGCTTTTAACTTGTATAAATGGCTTTGAGTTAATTCTTGGTACATGGTAGAGACGACACCAGGAATACCAGCTAGGTCTGCCGTCAAGGCGTCAAAAAAGCCTTCAACGATAATCGGTTTTTCATTTTCCGATTGGATGTTAAATGGAATATCAGCTGGCCCAGAGGCATAAGAAATGTAAGGATGAGGATGGTTTTCTTCCATGCTCCTCCCGTAGACGGAATGGATAATGCCTTTTGAGTTCCTAGCGGGAATCGTAATTCGAGGTTCGCGATACGCTTCTAGATTATCCAAATAAAAACTGATTTGATGGCGTTCTATACCAGAGAGCATGCAGTAACTCACAAAAGGTTCTGGATCACCAGAATAATACCCTATGCCGTAGAGTTGCGCTTGCCCGATATTCCAACCTCTCTTAGCCAAAAACTCAGCAGAAGATTGACTTTTACAAGCAGCCCAATGGCAATAGCTTACAAATTGTTCTAAAACTCTTGCTTTTTCACCACCAATTTCTTTAACCCAAGGGTGCTCGTATTCTAATTTATTGAGTTCTTTCTCTTCTTGGGCACCGAAAAAATCAAGAGCTTCTACCCTAGCCGCTTGCTCATCTAGGCCATTAAAGTGGCTTCTCATTACAAATTCTACAAGATCGCCTTCATTGCCGCATTGCAAGCAGCGATAACGCCAATAACCCAAAGCATCGTAAAAAAACAAAGATGTTTCTTCTGGGGCGTGAAAAGGGCAAGAGGAAATTAAATTGCGGCCCCATCGACTTAGAGGGATTCCTAATTGCCTAGGATTTGTTTTTATACTTTGAAGTCCAGTGCGATCTTTATCAATTAACATGGAAAAGCCTCTTATTTCAGTGTTTTGCTCACTCCATTCAGACGGGCATCACTTATTAAAAATCTAACAAAGAAAAGGGCAAAAGGGAATTAAAAATATTATTCTTCATAAGATATTGCTAGTTTTAGACAATGGTGATTCTCGGTATAGATCCTGGTTCCAGAACGACTGGTTATGCTTTTATAAAAACGGATTGTAATCCCATTCGCGTTTTAGAGTACGGCTGTATCAAAGCATCGCCTAGCAAATCTCCCGAAATGCGTTTATTAGAAATAGTCACGGACTTAGAAACACTAGTAGAGCATTATAAGCCTTCGGCGCTTAGCATGGAAGGGATTTTTTATGCTAAAAACGTAAAAAGTGCCTTGCTCCTTGGTCACATTCGCGGAGCAATTCTCGCTGTTTGCCTTAAACGCGGCGCCACCTACCATGAATATAGCCCAAAATCTATCAAGCTAGCCGTCACGGGGAGCGGTGCTTCCAGCAAAGAGCGCGTTGCTCAAATGGTCCAGTCTCATTTACAATTAAAAGAAATCAATGCCTCCCTCGACGCCTCAGATGCTCTTGCCGTTGCATGGACTCATGCACGCCCAATAACAGCCCTTTGCACTTCTAAAAGCACCGTTAAAAAGAAGGGTAGAAACCAAGCGCAAGAATGGCGTGCTTTAATACTAAAGTGTGTGGGGGGGGTAAATGAGTGACGTTTTATCGGTATTAGCGTCGCATGGCCTAGACGAAGAAGGCCTCGTTTCTTTTTCGCCAGAAAATCTATTGCTGCGCCCTAGCGTTATTTCGGCATTAGCATTATTGCGAAAGAGTGCCTCTTTAGCGGGTTTTGAAATCCGTGTCGAAAGCGCTTACCGTTCTTTTGATCGCCAACTCTCGATTTGGAATCGCAAAGCAAATCGGGAATTACCCCTACTCGACAAAACGGGCGCGTTAATTACCCGCGCCATCGATGACCCAGAAGAACTAATGCACACCATCCTTATTTGGTCTGCACTACCTGGAGCGAGTCGCCACCATTTTGGCACCGAAATCGATATTGTAGATGCCTCCGTAATCCCTTTAGATTATGAAGTTCAATTAACTCCTGAGGAGTGCAACGGCATTTTTAAATCTTTTCACGACTGGCTTTCATTAGAAATCGCTTTAGGACGCTCATTTGATTTTGACCGAGTCTTTATTCCTGGGCGTGGTTTAATTCGACCAGAGCTTTGGCATTTATCGCATTTACCCTCAGCACGGGCTCTCCAAGAGCGTTTTGATTTAGAATTATTAAAGACGCTTTACGCAAAAACCGATATCGCTTGCAAAGAAGTTTTATTGTCCCAATTAGATTATTTGGCGAAAGACTACATTTACCCTTATTTTTTATGAAATCAAACTCATTCAGAACTGACGAGGAAAGAGGCGTTTGGGCTTTAAAAAAAGAAGTTTATGGCAAGTCAGAAAATGGCGCTCCTCTTTATTTTTTTCCCTGTCAAAAAAAATGCACCCATTTTATTCTCGCGGGCATTCATGGCGAAGAGCCCGAAACCACCTTTCTCTTGAGTCGTGCGGGGCGTTTTTTTAAGTCCGCTTTAGATCATGCTGTTTTGATTTTGTGCGCCAATCCAGACGGCATGACTCTCGGCACCCGCGGCAATCAAAACGGGGTAGACCTTAATCGAAATTTCCCGACAGCGAACTGGAAGCCAGATTCAGTGTATTCCAAACTAACCTTAGGGTCACCTCGCGTCACAGCGCTATCGCCAGGAGCGTACCCTTCTAGTGAAAAAGAAACAACAGCATTGATAGCCCTTATTAAAGAACATAGCCCTTCAAGCATCCTTTCGATGCA
>DUVD01000178.1 GCA_012841225.1 Fibrobacter sp. | reverse complement strand
CGTTTGCTACAGTGCAGAGAGCCGCTGTTAAAGGCTTGATTTCTGTCTCTAATGAGCAAGAACCAGAGTCGGTAGAAACCTTTAATGACTGCTTGGTTGGGCCAAATTCGTTTATTTTGACTGTAATAACCGTATTGCCCATGGTGGCTGTTCCGTTTGAACAATCAATCTTCTTGATTTCCGCTTCGATACCAGCGCCCATTTCCATAAACATACCCGAGACGACGTCAAAAGCACAAACCCTAGAAACATCGGGTTGATTCGAAATCGATGTCTCAGTGATGGTTAAAGTTTCGCAGATATTCATTTCTGTGCATTCTGGGCCTGATGAAGTCCAGCTACCATAGATAGAGGAGTTATTTCCTGAATAAGACATTTCGTCGTCATATTTATCTATTACGAATAAAGCGCTATCTGAAAGCTCATAATTAAGCACGCTCACAGTGCCTTCTGGATTAAAAACAGCTGCAGTTTCGGTGATTTCGCAAGAAGGGGAACGTACCGTAATGGTCTTATTCTCTACATCTACTTCGGCAACTTGGCTATCGCCAACTGGGGCAACTGAATCGCCACCACAAGCAGTTAAAAAAACTAAAACAGAGAGGGTTGAAAATATATTAATCTTGTTCATACTAAATACTCCTTTTGTAAGTATTAAGTAATTTAGTAAAAAAAAACCTGAAGGTTTCTTTTTTTTTACAACTTGGCTAAAAAAAAAGAATAACTAATCTCCCTCTACACAACGAACAGGATAAGCATGCTTTTTACTTGGAGCCAATTGACGGACCATGGTTTGAGACATGCGTCCAAGAGCCCAAAGCCATATTGTCTCGTTTCTGCCGTTTTGAGAAGACCAAAAACCCGCATATTCGCCCATATCGGTATAGCGAAATGATTTTTCGCCCAATGGAGCGCGATAACCCGAAGAAAATACGGTGAAACCGTACTCATCTGTGCCACCACCACCTTGCCAGCCCGTTTTAGCCTTAAACTTGGTACCAAAATCACCACAATTTTGAACCCCTTCGTAGCATTTGGAAAGCGCTGTAATCATATCTTGCCATTCACGGTCACGAGGAAGATGCCAACCCTTAGGGCAAGCCTTTCTGGCTCCTTCTAAGGTGTACAAACGCCCACCGCGTTGACAAAAAGACTCTTTGTCTTCATAACAAAAAGACTCATCCTTAACGTTATAATTAACATTCTGTGCAAACCAGCGACGACCTTCAATTTCGATAGTCCTGTAAACCTGACCATCACGTGGGTCTTTAACTTCGCCCGAAGCCGCTTTCACTCGAGCTCGATGTTCTTGCTCTTTAATGCGAAAAGCAGCTAAAAGTTTTCTTTTGTGATTTTCTGTTTGTTCGTATTGCTTGAGCCACCAATTTTGAGCCTCTTTGTTTGGAAATTTTAACCTCAAATTGCGGACGGCATGAAGATCGTTGCCGCAAGCCAAATCTACCCCTTTAATCTCTAAAACAAGCTGTTGCTTCATATAGTTTTTGGGGCGATTAAAACAAGAAATCCATACTTCTTTGGTATCGTTGCAACTAGCATAAAAGCCTGCGTCGATTTCATCTGATGAAACGAGAATATCCCCTGTAGCTGCAAATTCAAAAGCGCCTTCTTTAACTTTAAAGGAAAGCGTTTGTGATGGAGGGTAATGTTCGAATTTGCTAAACCGAATTGGACCATCTATTTTTGCTGAGACATAGTCGCCTTGGCCTGGAGCGCCAAATATTTCATCCCAAGTTTTGGGGGGTAAAGCCAAAACACTTGTTGCCATAAAAGCAGATAAAATTAAAAATAAAGAAAACGTTCTTTGCTTGTCCATTTGATCTCCCGTGGTAAATTCTTTATGAGCGCAATAAACGAGCGGCCTCTTTAGCAAAATAAGTCCAAATCATTTTAGCACCTGCTCGTTTGATCCCCATTAGGCTTTCTAAAATAATCGCCGATCTATCAATAAATCCATTTTGTGCCGCCGACACAATCATAGAGTACTCTCCACTCACCTGGTAAGCGGCAACCGGCACATTAAATTCCGCACGCACTTTAGAAATGACATCTAAGTAAGGGCCTGCTGGTTTAATCATCACCACATCAGCACCTTCTGCAATGTCGGCTCTAACTTCGCGCACGGCTTCTATAATGTTAGCGGGGTCCATTTGATATGTTTTTTTATCTCCTGCCTTAGGGGCAGAATTAAGGGCATCTCTAAATGGGCCGTAAAAAGCCGATGCGTATTTAGCGCTATAGGCCATAATGGAAGTGGATGTAAAACCGGATTCATCCAATGACAACCGAATAGCACCGACTCGACCGTCCATCATATCGGAGGGACACACAAAATCAGCGCCTGCTTTAGCGTGACAAAGCGCCATGCGACAAAGGATTTCTACCGTCTCGTCGTTTAAGATTTCACCAGAGAGGCTAACCACACCATCGTGGCCATCGCTACTAAAAGGATCTAAGGCTAGGTCGGTCATGACGATCATTTCTGGAAAAGCAGCTTTAATTTGAGCTATGCACCTTGGCATGAGGCCCAAAGGATTATAGGACTCTTTAGCTTTAGGCTCTTTTTTAGAATCACAAATCACTGGAAAAGGAGCAATCGCTTTAATCCCTAGTTCCTGTAGTTCGATTAACTCTTGCAATAGGCGATCTATTGTTTTACGTGAAATTCCAGGCATCGACTCGATAGGTTCTTCGGAGTCTGTGCCTTCCATTACAAATACTGGGTACACAAAATCGGAGGGCGAAAGAGAGTTTTCTGCGACTAGTGCACGCACTGAAGCGCTTTTGCGATTGCGGCGATGTCTAGCCAAAAGAGGCTGAGGAAATAACATTTTATCCATAATATTTAACATTAGAAAATATAGAATTTAAAAAAAGCAAAAAAAAAGGATATCTCATTTAAAAAGAAGTGTAAAATCCTCTTGCTTTTCGAAATACAATCCGCAGAACCCTAAGCCCGTAGGTGCATACGTTCAAATTCGACCGTTCACCGGCATATCTTGTTTTAATAGGGCGTTCGGCTACCTTAAAATTATTGGCATCTGCTACGGCGAGCAGCTCCAAATCTATATCAAAAGAACCGCTTAAACGAGACATTGGCACTGTGCTAATAAACCGCCTAGAAAAGCATAAGAAACCACTATGGCGATCGGTTAGGCTCGTATGAAAAACCCTATTTTCTATGAACGTGAGTACGCCCCCACCCACCCTTTTATAAAAAGGCATCCCACCGCGTTTGGCTTCTCCTTTTTCTAAATGCCTAGAGCCCTGTAAAACGTCTAGGCCCTCGGTTTCCATTGTTTGCAAAAAATAAGGTAGTTTTTCTGGAGGGTATTGACCATCGCCGTGGAGGCAGCAAATAAAAAGAGCTTCTGATTTTAACGCTAACGAGAACCCCTCTTTAATAACAGCCCCATACCCTCTGTTTTTAGAAAAAGAAAGAATGCAATACTGTGCACGCCATTCTGGCGGCAGTGTTTCCTTAAAGCGATGGGCCTCTTTGCTAGTATCATCTTTAGAGCCGTCGTCAATGATCACAACAGAAGCACGATCCCAAATCGCTTCTGGCACGCGAGAAAGCGTATCAAAAAGCTCTTGCCCCACGTGAAAAGCCGGCACAAAAATAAACGTATCTATCTTCTTCACAATACCGAACCGTAGTGATCGATAAACCAAGATAGTGTTTCTTTAAGTGTTATTTCTAAAGGCTCTTTTGGAGTATAGTCAAGTAAACGTTGCGATTTTTCAATCGAAGGAATACGCCTTAAGGAATCCTCGTAGCCTGCACCATAATAGGTTTTGGCATCCACATTTTGAACTGAAGAAATGCCTTCTAGCGAAACACCACGGAGCGAGGCGTAAGTCGAGCGCATTAAAGTAGCAAGTGCCTCAATCGAAAGTTCGTTGTCTGGGTTTCCAATATTAAAAGCCTCTCGATTTGACTTATCAGGGTGAGCTAAAACGGCAAAAATAAAATGAATAGCGTCGTGAATAGAAGTAAAAGAACGCCTTGAATGCCCACCATCTACTAAAAGCAAGGGCTCACCTCGCAAAAGGGCGGCACAAAAATTGGCGAGCACTCTTGGAATGCCTTCGCCATCAATCCCGGGCATAAAATCCATTCGAGGCCCAATAAAATTAAAAGGGCGAAGTACCGTCCAAGACAAGTTCTCTAATGAGGCGATGTAGCGTTCTGCCAACTGCTTAGCACATGCATAAGACCACCGAGACGCACCAATAGGGCCTAAAGTCATAGGGGAGGTATCTTCTTGTAGCAAGCACGGCTCAGAGGAAGTTCGGCCGTACACTTCTGAAGTCGAAAAATGAATAAGCCAAGAGCCCGATTTTTCACAGGCAAGTGCAAGTGAGACGGGGTGATTATAATTGCTTTCAATCACCTCTTTGGTTTCTAGCATATAACGGCTGGGCACGCATATAGCAGCTAAGTTAACAACAATAGGGCAATCGGCAATGCGGAGCGCGACCTCTTCATTTTTCAAATCGCCGCATAAAAAATCAACACGCGAATGATGCAGACGATGTTGAAGACGGTCAAAATCGAGATCAACGGCAAAAATACGCCACGTCGTTCGCTCAATTAAAGCATCAACGAGGTGCGAGCCAATAAACCCCCCGGCACCGACTATCGCGATAGACACCGAAGGATCGTTAAACGAAAAATGCAAGGCGATTACTCGATGACTTTAAATGTTTTACTGTTATCACCCACGGTTTGAGAGCTATAATCGTGGACTCGAATGTATGCCTCATCGGAAGCAACAAAGCCACTGATGCTCGCCTTTAAAACGACCTTTTCTTCGTAGCATCTTTTGCCATCTGGAGCTTCTGGGCCAACGCTTTCTTCAGTGAGGTCTACTGGAGCTAAGTCGCCCGCATAATAACGAATTCTAAAGCCAGTGCCCATGCCATAATTAGCAGCGAACTTCACCGTAATGGTATCTCCAACGTGAAAAACTTCCCCACCTCGAGGCGAAAAAACCTTAACCACACCAGCCTTGACGAAGCAATCGTCTTCGTCGGCAGCGCTCGGTTTATCTTCTCCACAAGCAGCCAAAAAAGCAACAGCCGTTAAACCGGTGATTAAAGAAGCGAGCATTTTTGTTTTCAACATTTTTGTTTTCATATAGAACCTCTAAAAGTTAAGTGTATTAAAAGAAAGAACCCTTGATTCCAAATCCTAAAGTCCACTGCTGTAAAAAGTCACCCATGTCTGGGGCGTTCCAACGGCGCATAGGGGAATCATCGTACTCGTCGTCTGAATTAGCCTCGCCTTTATCGTGAATGGGCAAAGAGATGGCAAAAAAGAGGGGGTAATCCATACGTGAAAACTCTAAACCGTAAACAATCGAAGCAGCCCAAGCTTCATGATCGGGGTCGGGTCGCGGGTCATAAGTGCCCACCCTTTCGGAGGCAATCCAAGCGACGCCGAGCGGTGCTCCTAAGGTAATGCCCACCGAATGCACAAAGCCCCTTTGCCCTCTATAACCGTAAGCTATAGAGCCACTCAAACTAGGCGGCGTATAAGAACCAAGATCGTTCTCACCGTAAAACTTGAAGCGGTAGTCAAAACGATTATCATTTTTGGTGTCTAGCTCGGCCCAGTACGAATTGTTAAATTCATTTTTACCACTAAACAAGCGCATCGCAAAAGGATGTGAATAAGATAAACTATAAAGCCAAATACCTTGATCTGTATCTTTACTGTAGTTCCAACCAAGCGTTAAAGAATAAAGTCCAGAACCCTTTTGAAAACCAGCCGGTAAAAGCTCGAGCGAGGCATCAGTACCGCGTTTAATATCATACTGCCCTGTCGGAACAGCAAGCGCAAGCGAAAGAGAAGCTGCCCCACCGCTACCTATAACTTGAGAGACGTCAAAGGAAAGATCACCCATGCCACCTGTAGTGCGGTCCACAGGCACTTGGTTAGAGCGATATTGCACCTCGCCTTGGTGGCTTGTAAAGGGTAGTGAAAGCCCCACTTCGGTGCTCCAAAAAGGCTTTACCGAAAACCGAGGACTCAAAGAAAAAGAAGAAAAATTTTGACCAACACTTTTTTTAACAAAAATTTCTGTAGTTAAAAGACCGCCAGAAACACCCTGCCCCACCCACTTAATACCGTCTCCAGAACCACCGCCAGAACCGCCAGCACCACAGCCGCCAATAGATTCCCAAGGGGTCTCGGGCTGTACCGGGACCACAAACGCCAATGCAAAAGCAAGAACGGCTAAACCAATAAGTAAAATACTACGTTTCATAAGTCCTCAAGGAAGCGAAAGCAAGTAACCGTAATTGGTACCAGTAGCCATAAAAAATCCATCTGGAGAGCGCCCACCCGTCATAGGGACCTTAGCGACCTCTCGAACAGCACCCACCCACTCTATAGCCATGTCAGAAGGCACCCCACCCGAAGTCAGCAGCACCTCGCGCATGGCGGTCCTACCCACCGAACCATCTTGAACAGAACTATTCAAAAAATCGGCTTTGTTAAGCATGGTTTGTCCAGAAGGAAACTCCGCCCAAAGCACAAAAACTCGCCCTTCAAAAGACCACCAATGAGGCTGCGCCGGAGCCGAAAGCATCCCAGGCTCTAAAGGAATTTTTACAGGAACAGAGTGCGCCGAAAGCTCTTGAATATAGGCCTCCCAAGTATAGGCGTTATCCATTAAATTATAAACAACCCACTTGCCATCCGCTGAAATCAAAGGGCTATCCACTTTCCATACCGCCCTATCTTGAGGCTTTTTAAGTTTTACCAAATCGGCCGACTTAGCATAGTTAACCCAAGCAATGTCGTTATCTTGATCCACAAAAACGATTTGCACCTCACGAGTGCCAAAAAATTGCACCAACGAATCGCTAGACAAAGGGTCGGGCACTACACCAGGTTTTACCCAAAGGTGAGGGAACCCCTCTTCGGGAATAGCACTATCGTAAAACCAAAATGCTTTTTTATCGGCAAGCCGCACGCCAATAATGCCATAATCCATATCGAGGCAATTGGCCTTCCCTTTAGAATCAAAACCCGCTAAGGCGATCACAAAATCGGGGTGAGTACTCCATTCTGGATCTTGAAACTGGCACTGCACGCCAATAGAATCGCGCATCACAAACCACTGCACTCGCCCGGCCGTATCAGAAACGGTCAAACGGTCGTGTTGCACCACTTTATTCAACGAAAAATCAGCCGGGGGGTCTTTTAAAACAAGGGTTCCCGAAAAGTTAAGCCAAAGAATAGACGCTGGGTAATTAATGGTGTCATTTGAAATAGAAGGATTGCAAATTTGCTTACCCGTATTCACTGGGTAAATTTTACCAAAAGCAGAAGTTTGCACTTCCTGTTGTGGCACGGCAGTATCCAGATAGGGCTCGGGCTCATAAAGACAAGCCGACAAGAACAGCACCAAAAAAATGCAAAACAAAAGTTCTTTTTTCATTTAAAACAATATAAGTATTTAATTAAAGAATAAAACTTTACTACTTTCAAAAAAAAGAGAAATAAAGGATACAACCATGAACCCATTTAAAAATGCCCCCGTAGAAACAATGTTAATCAATCCTTTTGAGCGCATCGGCAAAAACGCCATGCTTATCACAGCAAAAAAAGACAATCAAGTCAATACCATGACAGCTTCTTGGGGCGGATTTGGCACCATGTGGAACAAAAATGTCGCTTTTGTAGTGGTTCGCCCACAACGCTACACCAAAGAATTTATAGATGCCGCCACTCACTTCTCGCTCTCTTTTTTTGGAAAGGGATTTGCTAAAGAACTAGCATACTGCGGCAAAGCCTCCGGAAGGGACTCCGATAAAATAGCAAAGTGCAATTTCACCCTTGGCGAAGACAAAAACGCACCTTACATTGAACAAGCAGAACTTATTTTTGTTTGCAAAAAAATATTTGCGCAGCCTTATAACGCCGAAAGTTTTTTAGACCCTAACATTATGGAAATGTACGAAAAGAAAGACTTTCACACACTCTACATCGCTGAAATCGAGTGCGTTTTACAAAAAGAAAAACAAGCCTAAGCTAAACGTGCTTTTGCTTCTTATATTTCTCTCGTATCAGAAGCAAGTCTCGCTCGTAGGGGTTTCTCTTAAAATCGTCAAAAGCCCAAGCAGTAGGGTTAAAATGGCCTTTCGCATAGGTTAAAAGCATATCGAGCCACAGGCCCTCGCCTGCATAAAGTTTAAAGGGCCCGCGCTTAAAAGAAGGGAGCACCACCTTGTCTAAATCCATGTAACCCACATCGATATTGACCGCACGCTTCTGGGACGCTGAAAGCTCTAATTCAAGTTCATTAGCGCGTTTTTTTTCGATGCCAATTTGTTCTGGAGAAATAACGCATTCAAAAGAAACCACCCCGCGATAAAGACCAGCCCCCATTTCGGGCTCGTAGTAGTTGGTTTTATCAAAAGGAAAAAGAGCACCTTGGTGCAAAAGTCGCCCCCAGGTTTTTTCAAGTTGGGCCAAAAGAAAGGTATCCCAAGAAGCACCTTTTTGCAAAACAAAAGCGAGCAA
Organism: Fibrobacter sp.; assembly: GCA_012841225.1. Taxonomy (GTDB): domain Bacteria; phylum Fibrobacterota; class Fibrobacteria; order Fibrobacterales; family Fibrobacteraceae; genus Fibro-01. The sequence goes on along the minus strand of DUVD01000178.1, from coordinate 1,950 downwards.
CTGAACCGATTCACTATAAGAATGTGCTAAAGCCATAAACTCAATGTAAAAATAAAGAGAGATTTCGGCGCACTAAATCCAATTGTCCATCCGAAAAACCATCGGGCGAAGAAGACGTCACATAAGGGAACATAATATTAGACGCATCGGGACAGCCATCAAAGTCAAATACACCGGCATAAATTTTAGGCACAAACGGACGACGCACAAAAACGTCGCTCATTTTACTCGCTCCCTTTTGTGAGAGCCCATAGAACAATATTTTTTCACACCACTCGGTATCTTCAATGCCATCTTCAAAAGAAGAATAATCGTTTAAGGCGCGCATATCTTCTAAAGTAGAGGTGGTGTGTCGAAGTCCAAAAAAGTGCCCTGTCTCATGAATGGCGGTTTCTATAATTCGATCAGAATGGAGATGCTCTTCGCTATTTCCTTTTTTCATATAGACGCCAAGCACAACAGTACTATGCTCGCCACCGCCTAAATTCTCCCCAAAAAGAGGAGAGTAGCCCAAAATACCGTTTTGATCAATGCGGTGTACTAGCACCAAATCCAATGCCTCGTAAACACCGGGTTCCGTCCAACCACCGAGCTCCGAAAGCATCACATCGTCCGAAGACTTACCCGCAAGCCAAGGCTCATCGGCGGGGTAGCGACCGGTAGCGGTCGGGTGATTCTCGGCGTGGCGAATGTAAATAGTATCGATGGTGATACCCTCGTAAGACTTTCTAAAAGCAGCAAGCATTTTACTGGCAAGTCGTTTTTCATTGAGCCCATCGGCAGTCTCTTCAAAAAGTCCAGTCACAACCAGGTTCAAACTAAAACTTTTAGAGTAGGGCCCATCGCCCTCAAAAAAAACGTTGTTCACCTTACCCTGGTAATAGGTATCGCCTTCGCCAAGCAGTGTAGTCGCCCACATAATAGGATCCGACTCTTCGCAAATAAAAGAATAAATCCAACGCCCTTCTTTTTCAACTGGTTTTAAGCTTCGCACTCGTTTAGAAAAATAGCGAGTTTTATTTTCACTTAAGGTAATGCGATGCAACTGCAAAACGGGAGGTAAAAAAGAAGAATCAACAGCAAAAGAAAGCGTGTAACTACCATTGGGTTGAACTAATATGTACGCGCCATAAGCGAGATAGCGAGAAACCGAATCATTTTTGGCTCGATCATTAGGGTACAAACCATAATGCAGCCCATTATCGGGCGATAATATGACGTCTTTATCTTCGCTGTAACACCCCAGCAGAAGAATTAAAAGCCCCAAAATAAAAGTAAGACCCCACGTTTTCACCTTGACATCCCAAACGTTTAAACTGTATACCTTAATTTACTTTTTTACTCTTCAAAAAGCGACATGAGCCAAAAAACACTCTCTAACACCAGCTTGTTCTACCCTTTTCTTAAACGACAGGCCTTTAGTGCCTTTATTGGCGTCTCTGCAGTTTATATTACCGACATTTACCCAATTTACGGCATTTTAGTCGGCTTATTTTTTTTGATAATGGTATTACATTTTCCAAAAAGCATACAAAAAGTAATGTTATTCTTTTTTGTGTTCGCTTTTGCCATTCTTTTATGCCGCCGCTACACTGCTACCCCAATCGACCTTAACGCGCCTTTAAAAAGTAGCGGTCGAGGTTTTGTAGAGGCCGTTTTGCCTCGTAGCACGGGAACTGCTGTCATTATCGACGAAAAAGAAAAACGATGGCGCTTCACCCATAAAAACAAAGCCATTCCAGCGCCTTTGCCAGGTGATTCCATAAGTTACGATGTGCGATTTTACCCAGTAGACCCACCCACAATACCAGGCACCTTTAACACCGAATCCTGGTTAAAGAGCCAAAGGCTTGACGGCTACGGCGAGCTCACGGCATTTGCCGTAACGGAAAGCAAATGGACTCCCGAACGTAGCTTTTATGCTTTCCGGCTTTGGCTCCTCTCGCGCTT
>DUVD01000177.1 GCA_012841225.1 Fibrobacter sp. | reverse complement strand
TTTTTGTCTAGCCAAAGTGGACTCCACGAGAAGGGTGAAAACGCTTTAGCTATAGGTGATTTTAATAACTCAAGAATTATCTTGAGTTCTTTGAACGGCAGCACCAAGAGAGTTTATTTTATTTTCGAAATCTTCGTAGCCTCGATCTATATGGTAGATGCGACTAATTGAAGTCTCGCCCTCCGCTATAAGCGCAGCTAGAACAAGTGCGGCGCCAGCGCGCAAGTCCGATGCCATAATGGGAGCACTCGATAAAGGCTTGCCCCCTTGCACGTGGGCGGTATCGCCGACCAGTTTAATATCGGCTCCTAAGCGCTGTAATTCCGCAACGTGGGTAAAGCGATCTGTGTACACCGTATCTTGTATAATGCTTAGTCCATCGATTGTTGCTAATAAAGTCATCATGGGAGCTTGTAAATCTGTGGGGAAACCAGGGTGCGGTAGCGTTTTAACAGAAATGGGTTTTAGTTTTTTATCGCGTGCATCGACCTCGACCCAGGTGTCGCCAATGGTGATTTTGCAACCCATTTCGCGAAGGCTGTTGAGCAGTGCTTCTATGTGAGTTGGATCCATGTTTGTCGTTTTAATGCAGCCACGAGTGACGGCTGCACCAATCAAAAAGGAACCTGCTTCTATACGATCGGGGATAGTCGCTCCAGAGCCTGGGCTTAGTTTTTCGACGCCTTCAACTTTTAGTGTCCTAGTGCCTCGGCCTTCAATTTTAGCGCCCATACCAATAAGGTAATCGACTAGGGCATCGATTTCTGGTTCTATGGCTGCATTGTGTAATACGCTTTTTCCAGAGGCGAGAGTGGCAGCCATTAAAATATTTACCGTGGCTCCTACGCTGCTTACAGGAAAATGGAACGTGCCACCTTTAAGGCGACCTTCGCAGAGTGCTTCTACATAACCGTGGGTTACGTTGATAGTAGCACCAAGAGCCTCAAGCCCTTTTAGATGTAAGTCTACAGGTCTTGGCCCCCAAGCGCAGCCACCCGGTAGTGAGACTCGGCACCTACCAAATCGAGCAACCAAGGGCCCTAGTACGTAAAAGCTAGCGCGCATGGTTTTTACTAATTCGTAAGGTGCTTCAAGGTGATTTGCACCACGAGTATCAATTCGCAAGGTATGAGCCGCGCCATCAATGCGACAACCAATCACTCTAAATACATCGGACATAGTCTTCATGTCTTTTAAGTGTGGGACGTTTGAGATTTCGGAAACACCGTCGACCAAAAGAGTGGCTGCCATAATCGCTAGGACTGCGTTTTTGGCGCCTGAAATTTCGACTTCACCGTTAAGTGGTTGTTCTAATGCGGGAATTAAATAACGATCCATAACGCTTTATTTTTCCTTATCGGTCTCTGAGTAGACGACGCGGGTGCTTGCTAAAAAATCATGCAATGCTCTTTTTTTAGGGTCTATGGCTGCAATAAGGTAGCCGATGCCGTAAAAGACAAGAGTAAATTGAGTTAAGACGCTGTAAAGATAACGGATGGTTGCTTTTGCTAGATTAAGCTTAGTGCCATTTGCGTTTTCCACTTTTAGGTGAAGTAGCAATTTACCAAATGTGCCGCCATACCTCGCGTGAAAGAAAATCGAATAAAGTGCCTGTATCATAAACCAAATGGATACAAATACAGATACCCCTTCTGCTTCTAAAAATTCTTTGGCAAAATCGGGAGATAGTGGGTTTGAAAGGTACTTCTCCACTAGGGCATGGATCGTTTCTAGATCGATGAGGTGAAGTATGTTTAACCCATAAACGATGATGCTACCGAGCAGACTTAAAACAATGAAGTCTATTAAAAAAGCCATAGCTCGAACGCTAAAACCAGCAGCAGGTCGCCGAGAGTTCTTTTTTTCGAGAAGAATCTCAGCAATGGTTTGCTGAATTAGTTCATTGACCTTCTCTTCGTTAATAAAGCCATCGGATTTTTCCCAAGGGATCCAATTCTCGAGCCCGGTATGCCAGACTAAAGTCGAATTTTCAATGGTTGCTTCTGCGGCAAATTCTCGCATTTCTTCAACAGTATAGGGCCCCTGCCGGCGGTCGCCCGATTTAATGCTTTTATCTATATAAAACCAATTCATAACTGCGTCTAATTTAGAAAGAACTTTATCTTTTTAAAAAGAAAAATGCTATTTTATGCCCTCATGAGTATTTTTAAGCTAGGTCAGCGTTATATTAGTGTGCACGAGCCGGAGTTAGGCATCGGTCGTGTGTCTTCCACTCAACATAAAAATGTTGTTTTTGAGTTTCCTGCTGTGGGTCAAACCCGCATTTATCGCAGTAGCAGCGCTCCTGTAGAGCGTTATGCTTTATCTGTTGGCGAAACAGCAAAAAATGAAAAAGGAACTTCGTTTTTAATTGAAACTATCACCAAAGTCGATGATTTATTCGTTTACCAGGGTCGTGCTGGTCGAGAAATGAACGAGTCCGACCTTCTCTCTAAGGCGGCTGCCCGCCCTGCAGAGCTTTTTTCGGCCTTGCTTAAAGGCAAAACCTCGGATTTAAAGAATTTTAGACTTAGAGAAAAGGCACATCAGCTTTCTTGTGAATGGCAGTCATCCTCCGTTCGTGGTATGATTGGCCCTCGAGCAGATATGATTGAGCATCAGTATTACTTGTGCCATCGTGCTTGTTCTTCGTCGCAATTGCCACGTTTAATGCTTTCAGATGAAGTGGGCTTAGGGAAAACCATTGAAGCTGGTATGATTTGGCATTCCCTAAAGTCTCGTGGTCGTTTGGTGCGCTCTCTTATTTTGGTTCCCGAATCATTGAAGCACCAGTGGATGGCGGAAATGAAACGCCGTTTTAATCATATTTTTACGCTGGTAGACGAAGGCTTTTTGCGTTCTTTATTTGAAAGTGGCGAAAAACCAAATCCATTTTTACAAGCAAATGATGTCATTTGCACGGTTGAACTTTTAATCGACCAACCAGCCCTTATCGAAGATCTACTTAAAGTGACATGGGATTTAACCATTGTAGATGAAGCGCATCATCTAGTTTGTGAAGATGGTTTTACGAGCAAAGAGTACATGCTTGTAAACGCTATAACGGCTCGCTCTAAAGGGATATTGCTTTTAACGGGAACGCCTCTTCAATTGCATCCAGAATCTCATTTTAATCGCTTGCGCATGCTCGACCCAGCGCGTTTTACCGACTTTAATGAATTTATAAAAGACCAAGATTCGTATCGTAGATTAGCGTTAGACTTGGCTCTTTTGCCAACGGATTCAGATAGTCGTTTAACTTGGGATGACTTGTACCAACTAGTCCCAAAAAAATCTTCTATTCGTTCGTGGCTCGAAAGGGAAAACTCTAAGTCGATGTCTGCAGGCGAATGGATGCGCCGCATTGTCGATGCTTTAGGCACTGGCTCTGTAGTCTTTAGAAACACCAGAAAAGGCGTTGGCGGGTTTCCTAAACGCGTGTTAGACGCTGTCGAACTAGAGCCCAACCCAAAATATAGGGCTTGGATTGCCGCTGCCGCCAAAAAAGACCAGGATCACTCTACTGACATTCAAGAGAATGGCCTTTTAATTACCAATTACAAAGAAGGCTGGGATCAAGATGAGCGTTTTGTTTGGTTAAAAGAATTCTTAAATGAACACCAAAACGATAAAGTGCTTTTGATTTGCGAAGACATCGCTGTGGTAACGGCTTTAGACTTTTTGTTGGAAGCACACTTAGGCAAGTCGGCTTATGCGGTGTTTCATGAAGACGTCTCTATAATTGCACGAGACCGCGCGGCGGCTTGGTTTTCGGAACCCGATGGTGCTAACTTATTGATCGCTTCTGAAATCGGTTCGGAAGGGCGTAATTTTCAGTTTGCCAATCATTTAGTTTTATTTGACTTGCCTTTAGACGCCGCTCTTGTAGAGCAACGCATTGGCCGCTTAGACCGCATTGGCCAAGATAAAGACATCATAGTTCATGTGCCTTATGTAAAAGGGTCCGCTCAAGAAGTCATGTTCCGCTGGTATCACGATGGCTTAGGCGCTTTTACTGCTCCTTTAATGAGCGGTGGTGAACTGTTCTTAAAGTATACCGATGCGTTAATTGAAGCTTTAGATAACCCAATAGACAACCTGGAAACATTTGTAAAAGAGGTGATTCCTCAAGTGCAAGCAGATAGTCTAGAGTTGCGAAAAAGCATTGAAAAAGGGCGCGACCGTTTGCTCGAGTTTAATTCGAGAGACCCCGAAACGGCTAAAAAAATAATTGCCGAAATCAAACGTTTTGATGCCGATGAATCCCTTTGTCGATTTGTTTTTGAAACTCTTCAAGCACATGGCGTCGATGTCGAAAAAAGTGTAATTCCGAATAGTTTTGTTTTAACTACGGGTCATCAAGTAGAAGCTGGAGCCATTCCCGGTATGCCGAGTGCTTCGATGATCGCCCAAACAGAAGGCGTAGAAAGAGAAACCTCCGGGTCGGCGCTCACGGTAACTTGCTCAAGAGAACAAGCCAAACTTAGAGAAGATATTGAGTTTTTAAGTTGGGAGCATGTGCTTGCTCAAGGCGCCATGGATTTAGCTACTGCATTGGGTAGGGGTAGCGTGGGTTGCGCTATTTGGGAGGAGTCTGGCCGACGCGGCTTAATGATGCAATACAATTTTATTTTAGAACCTTCTGTTTCTGCAGAGTGGGGGTTTTCTGATGTAGCCTACCCACATGTGCTTCGTGTTTTGATCGATGCCGCTGGAGAGGATTGCTCTGAGTTATTGCCTGCTTTGGATGAGGGTTCGCTTAAGGCAGCGCCTATTCCTAAAGGCAATGCGGCGGTGGCTGCTAAAATCCGTTACTTTGGTAACGAAGGCTTAGCTATCGTTAAAAGAATTGTCGCAGTTCAGGTTACTGAGATTGCAGATAAGGCGGCCTTAGAAGTAGAAGACCGTTGCGAACAAGAGTACCAGCGAACACAGCATTTGCTTGCCCTTCGGGGTAAAGCCGAAAACAGTCCTGTTCTGCAAATCTTAAGAAAAAATGTGGTGGAACGTAAAAAAGCGGCTGCTACACCTCAATTGCGCTTAGATGCGGTCCGTTTAATCGTTTGCCGTTAATGGGTTTAGTATGAGTGAGTTGCGAAAAAAGATTTTGGATGAATCAAATCGTGTCGTCATAAAAATCGGTTCGAGTATTTTGGTAGATCCCAATCAGGGTGGTGTAAATATTCGTTACATCGCTTCGCTTGCGGCTTCCATAGAGCGCCTAATGCCCAAAAAAGAAGTGGTCGTAGTGACCAGCGGTGCTGTGGGCACAGGTATGGCTAAATTGGGTTACGCCAAAAAACCAGATGTGATTCCCGAGAAGCAAGCTTGCGCTGCTGTTGGTCAAATTGAATTAATGCACGTCTATAGCGAAGAATTTGCCAAGTGCAATATGGTAGTGGGGCAGGTTTTACTTTCTGCCGAAGATTTTCGCTGTCGCGATCGTTATAAAAATTTGCAAAACATGATTAAAGTCATGCTCGCTAAAAAAATAGTCCCCATTATTAATGAAAATGATTCTATTGCGACTGCCGAAATTAAGGTAGGCGATAACGATAAACTTTCAAGCGACGTGGCGCTATTTTTAGATGCTGATTTACTGTTGATTTTTACAGATGAAGATGGTTTGTTTGACGCTAATCCAAAAATGAATTCAAATGCTCGTTTGATTCAGTTTGTACCAGAAATTAATGCAGAAATTATGGCTTTAGCTGGTAAACCGAGTGTCACGGGTTCTGCAGTGAGTACAGGTGGTATGTATTCCAAGCTGAAATCAATTCGCGCTGTTTTAAAAAGTGGCTGTAATGCTTTTCTTGCTAATGGTAAGCGTGTGCTTCCACATCAGGTTTTTTATGAAAATGCGCCAGGCACTCTTTTTACTGGTTGCACCAAAAAACTGAACAGCCGTCAACGTTGGTTGTCTTTTATTAGTACGCCAAGAGGCAATGTCATTATTGATGCCGGTGGCTGTAAGGCCTTAAGAGAAAAACACTCTAGCCTTTTACCTGTTGGGGTTGTGGCTGTAGAAAAGCATTTTGACCAAGGGGATTTGGTTAATGTTTTAGATGAATTAGGGACTCTCGTGGCTCGCGGCATTACCAAATACGACAGTGAAACTTTGAAGTTAGTACTCCGCAAAAAAACACCAGAAGTTCGTTCTTTATTAGGTGATGCCATTTCCGATGAAGTTATTCATAAAAATGATTTAGTGGTGATGTGATTTTCTAATCGGCTGTTTAAACGAATATAAATCTAAACTTTATACTTCTTATATTAAATTTTTAAAACCCCGTCTTTATAGCTCAATCATTGGTTGT
>DUVD01000020.1 GCA_012841225.1 Fibrobacter sp. | reverse complement strand
TGATAACAAGGAGTTTACCTATTAAACTCAAGTTTTTGTATTTTTATCTTTTATAATCAAGTGATTTTATCTATATTATAAGGTAATCATTTATTAAAAGAGTGAAATCATGAGTAAAAAAACATTAAATGGCGCAGAAGCCACTCTTGAATGCTTAAAAAGAGAAGGCATTGAAGTTATTTTCGGCTATCCTGGTGGATCGGCTATTCCTTTATTTGATGCCCTTTACGATTCTAATATCAAGGTAGTCCTTTCGAGGCATGAACAAGGGGCTACTCATATGGCCGATGGCTATGCTCGTCAAACTGGTAAAGTGGGAGTCGCTCTTGTGACCAGTGGTCCTGGCGCTACCAATACCTTCACGGGCATTTATACAGCGATGATGGACTCAGTTCCTATTGTGGTTCTTACCGCTCAAACAACAACGCCTAATTTAGGAAAAGATGCTTTCCAGGAATGCGATACAAGTGGCATGACGTTTGCTACCGTAAAGCACTCTTACTTAGTAAAGAATCCTAACGACCTTACCCGCGTGTTAAAAGAGGCGTTTCACGTTGCCAGAACAGGACGCCCGGGACCTGTGTTAATCGACTTGCCTAAAGATGTGTTAGCAGGTGTTTGCACTGCCGCCTTTACGGACGAAATGGATTTGCCTGGTTACAAAATACCTACTTACGCGGGTACCGCTGCTGTAGAAAAGGCAGTAGAATTATTAAAAGCTTCTAAAAGGCCTCTTTTACTTGCAGGTCATGGCGCTATGATATCTAACGCTTCTAGGCAAGTGAAGGAATTAGCCGAAAAGCTTAACGCCCCGGTGGCGAGCACCTTACTTGGCTTGGGAGTATTTCCTGCCGACCACGAGTTATCTCTCGGGATGCTCGGGATGCATGGCACGGTATATGCTAACAAAGCCGTTCTTGGTTGCGACTTGATATTTAGCATTGGCTCGCGCTTTGATGACCGCATTACAGGTAAGATTGATGAATTCTGTAAAGATGCTAAAATAATTCACTTGGATATAGACCCTGCTGAACAAGGCAAGGTGCTCCAACCAGATGTCTTTTTATCTGGCGATGCCAAACTCGTTTTAGAACAGCTCCTCCCTTTAGTGTCTCGCTTAGACTCCGAGGAATGGGTGGAAACAGTACAAGCATGGAAAAAACGTTACCCGCTGACTTACCCAAAACAAGGTGGGCTTCGTATGCAACACGTGCTTCATACTTTGTCTGAAATGACAAAAGGCAAAGCCATTTTAAACGTGGATGTGGGCCAACATCAAATGTGGGCTGCTCAATTCTTTAAAGCGAATTACCCTCGCCAGCTTCATAATTCAGGTGGCGCAGGTACAATGGGATTTGGTTTTCCAAGTTCTATCGGTGCTGCTTTTGGAAACACCACTGGCTGGCCAGTTTGTTGTATCGCCGGCGACGGTGGCTTTCAAATGACCATGTCCGAATTAGCAACGGCAGCTATTCACAAATTGCCCATTAAAATATTTGTTCTCGATAACAAGTATTTGGGCATGGTGCGCCAATGGCAAGATATGTTTTACGATAAACGCTATTCAAGTGTAGATTTAGAGGGTAACCCCGATTTTGTAAAACTAGCCGAAGCTTATGGCATTCCTGGACTTCGCATTAAGAGAAATGCTGATGTAGAACGGAACATACAAAAAGCACTTGATTATAATGAAGGGCCTATTTTAATTCATTGTGAGTGCGAAAAAGAAGACAACGTGTTCCCTATGATTCCTGCAGGAGCACCATTCACTTCAATGTTAATGGAAAAGCCTAAAACTAAACTCGAAAAGCCAACAGGGAGTACATGACATGAATCCTTCTCAAGATAAAGCTCACTCTATAAGTCTAATGGTGGCAAATAGGCCTGGGGTACTTGTACGCATATCCCTCGTGTTTTCTCGTCGTGGGTACAATATTGATTCCTTGGTGGTCTCTCCCACTTTAGATCCTAGTTTTAGCCGTATGAATATTGTGGCTCGAGGCAACCCGACCATTTTAGGTCAAATCATTATGCAGCTCGAAAAATTGGTTGATGTAGTCCAAGCCAAAGACCACACCAATATGAATGTGGTTGAAAAGGAGCTTGCTTTGATTAAAGTCAATTGCACTCCAGAACAACGCACCGAAATGCTTCAACTTTGTGATCATTTTAAAGCAGTCACTGTGGATATGACGGAAACCTCTATGGTTATTCAAATTACAGGCAACACCGATAAAATCGATGCAATGAAAAGCCTAAGTCAAAAGTTTGAAATCATAGAGTACATTCGTACGGGTAAAGTAATCATGCTCCGCGGTGAAGAAAAAACCTAAGAAGCTATTTCATTTAAAACAAAAATGCTTCCCGATCGTTTTGTCGGGAGGCATTTTTTTTGAAATACTTTACTTAATGCTAAACTTTCGTGTCGTTTGGCCCATTTTAAGAATATAAACACCTACATTGCTCTGCTTTAAGATCAATTTTTCAGAGGTGACAACTCCTTGGCTAATCTTATTGCCTTGGAGATCGCTTACAAAATAAGAGCTGCCTTTAACCGCATTCTCTATGACTAAAGAATAATCATCTACAGAAAATTTAAGCGAAGGAGCAGGCATTTCTTGTAAAAGACTTGTTGTCGAACTGCTTGAATTTGGTATAACGCTTGAAGAGGACGGCAGAACAGCACTTGAAGAGGATGGCAGAACAGCGCTTGAAGAGGAGGGAGGCAAGATTGGGCTCAATTTAAGAAACTCTTGAGCATAACGTTTGCCTAATTCTCTGTAAGCTGCTGTATTAAAATGATATTGGTCTATCATGCCAGTTAATCCGTTTGCAGAAACTACAGCCGAATTTGGCACTTTACCAGGAATTTGAGCGATGATGGAGTTATGAGAACCACAGCAACCATTATAAGGTAATTCGCCGGCTAAAAAAGGAACATCTTCGTTTAAAGATAAATCCGTTTTTAAGTCTTTCATGATTTTAGCTACACGGGTAACCCATGTTTGGCTGCCCGTATCTGACTCGCCCTGATGCAAAAGAACACCTTTTAATTTTCCTTTTTTTAGTGCTGTCTTTAAACGATCTAAAACCCAAGGATAAGCGTCTCTTGAAGGGTAATTCCCTACAGCCAAAGGGGGGTTATATTGGTAAGATTGCATGTTATAATAACTGCCTTTTACAAACAAATCAATGCTTGATCCTGAAATAGAAACAGGCACTAAAGCAATAGTGTCGGTGTATCCCTTTTCTAATAGTGTTTTAGCAAACCAGTCGCCAGGACCCACACCTTCATTGCAGTCATGAAGAGGAGGTGCAGCCGTATACCATTGATTATCGGTTCGGCCTAAATTATTGCAAGACCTAAAAGCGAGCACTTTAACTCGATTATCGGTTGCTTTATCCATGGATTCAATTGGGCCTTGGCCTGCCATGTTGGATTGTCCTATTAATAAAAAGACACTCCACTCTGCAGCAGCGTTAGAAAACCCAACTGCTAATAAAAAAATGACAACGGCATAAAATTTGTTCATAATTAACCACTCCTAAAGTTTAGTTAATTAAAAAATATTCTATAGAAGGCTAATTTTGACGTGAAAAAAAATTACTCGTTGTAGATGAAAACAACAAACAAGTCCAAAATTAAACCATTGCCGCTGTTAAGGTCGCGTTAGAGACAAGCTCATCACCACGATAAATTTCGCCCTGAAAGAACAAAATGCCCCTCCTAAACTTATTTAATTGCACTTTAACGGTTAAGACATCACCCGGTACTACTGGTTTTCTAAAACGGCAATCTTGAACGCCCATAAAAGCAGGTCTTTTGCCTTCTACTTCTTTTTCATGAACCAATAAACCCAAAATACAGCCCGCTTGAGCCATTGTCTCGACCTGCAAAACGCCTGGCATAATTGGTTCTCCAGGGAAGTGGCCCTTAAAATAATACTCATCGGCCTTTACTTCTCTCACGGCCACAATTTGCGGAAACTCTCCATCTAGCTTTATTTCTTTAACATAACTAATGAAGCGAAAAGGATCTCTTTGAGGCAAAATTTGCATTACGACGGCTTCATCGTATAAAACACCAGGAACTGTAGATTTAGGTAGAGATTCAAGTAAAAGCATAGGCTAATAACCTTTCTAGAATTTGGTGATGCACTAAGTGGCCACCGTTGTGAATTGATATTCGTAATTTAGGTAAAAAAGTACAGTGGAGTGTTAAATCTCCGATAAGATCTAGTATTTTATGAAAAACAGGCTCTTGAGGATGCCGCAAAGCCCCTCCAGACAAAACTTCTAAGTTATTAGATGAATTTATCCTCAATAACAGCCCCGACCCATCATTGACTCCAGAAAGCAATCCCGCTTTTTTTGCTTTTTCAAAATCGTCTTGAAAAATAAAAGTCCGCGCTGAAAAAATAGGATATAAATCTTCTCCACTGTAAACACTAATGAAAGCAGAATCACTATAACCTTGGCGGCTCAAGGAATACTCTACTTCAAATGTTTCGGCTGGCTCTATCTTAACATAACCGTTTGAATACTCCCAAGAGTCATGAATGCTAGCGTTATAAAATGATAGTGGTTGTGGCGTTTGGCCAAGCCGACGAAGTGCATGAAACCAAGGTAAGGCACTTCCATCCAATAATGGTACTTCTGGACTACCTAAGTGTACATCAAAAGAGCTCGTGTTCCACAATAAAAACACAGGAGCCAAGTGCTCAGGCGAGCTAATAGAGCCTAGTGGCGAATTAATAATGGTGGTACGAAGCACTTTTCTATCGAGAGACTTAAAGGGTTCAAGTTCTCCTGTGCGCCAAATACATTGGTCTTTATAAAACCAGGAAACCGAAGGCTTTTGACGTACAGCTTTTTCAATAGATAAGCTTGTTTTGTCGTAGGACAAAGATGGGGATTCAAAACTAAGCATGTTTTACTTTAACTCGCGTCCCATTTTACGTAAAAAGAGAACTTGCTTTCTCCAAGAATTAATATCGACAGCAGGAAAACCAGAAACCGTTACGCCGCGAGCTACATTTTTTGTGACCCCGGCTTTAGCAGCAATGCGCGCTTCTTTTTGAATAGTGAGATG
>DUVD01000019.1 GCA_012841225.1 Fibrobacter sp. | reverse complement strand
TCTCGCATTGCTTTGTCTGTGCATGATATAGACTCATTGCAAAACGAGTTCATTAAATTTCAAATAGAAAATAATTTTTATGAGCCAAAGACTCAAGTGGAAGCGACGTTAAGGTATCTTGGAGAAATTCAGGGCTTAAAAGAAAAAGTGAGTATTGAACGCTCTTATGAAAAACTGAAACAAGGCCGTGATGATTCAAAAAAATATGATGAACTCAATAAGCGTTACCGAACATTAGATGCTTCTCTTAATAAAACCTTGACCGGTAAACAAGAAGAAGTGGGTTTAGTTGCGTTAAAGAAAACACCAGAACTTGCTGCTAAGTATCTTCGTCTAGAAGAAGAAATTAAAGCACAAGTGGCCTTGTATAAGATACTGCGCCAACAAAATGAAGAGCTACGTATTGAAGAAGCAAAAATGCTTAAGAATCTACATGTTTTAGAAGCTCCTTGGGAAAACAACAAAAAAGTTGCTCCACGTCGTGGATTAATTTTAATGTTTACTTTTTTTGCTTCATCCCTTGTAGCTATCTTTTTTTGTAACATGATAGTGTATTTAGAAGAGGAAAAAAAACGCGGGTCTCTCGTCGCTAAAGAATGGGCAAAATTTTGCCAGTTTTTTTGCTGGAAGAAAGCTTAAGGTCTGTGAATGATTTCTTGGATTTCTGAATATCCAGAATCAACCATTTTATTTTTGGTTGCTTTTGTCTGTCTCGTTGTTTTTTTATTGATGAAACGAGATTTCTTTAGCCCTGCCAATATTTACTGCTTTTCGCAAACCATGATGGTTGGAATCGCTTACCTCAAACTCAACCCGGCGATGTCTGATTTCAAACTTGTGACTTGGCTATTTTGGATCGGGGGTATGTTTGCCTTTCTTACAGGCTGTTGGTTAGTTCACTTAATTTGGAAATCGAAGAGGGCGCCTGAAACTAAGTATCCATTAGTACTTCATCAAAAATACAATTGGCGAAGACATTTTATTTTGAGTGTTGTTGCTTTTTGCTTCTTCTTAGTGGGAGTTTTAGCTATTGTTTCTATTGCAGGAAACTTGATTCTATTTACGGAATCTCCAAGCTTTTGGATGGGGAAAAATCCTAAAGTAGGTCTTTATTCTAATTATTTTTTAAGCAGTCCAATGGTAGTGGCTTTGTTTGGTGTTGCTTCATTTAAGTCCTTTAATCCCTTACGCGGTTATCGCATCGCATCGCGCATTATGGTTGTTGTAACAACTTGCTTAAGTTTCATGGCTTTTCCTAATAGAGGAACTACATTTGTTTGTATAGGCATTCTGTTGGTGCTTTACAATTACTTACATAAAAAAATTTCTTTTATAGCCATAGGAGTAAGTGCGAGTCTTCTTTTGATCGCTTTTATTGGTATCGCTATGTTGCGTGGGCAGTATGGTAAAGATTCTATGGAGGGCCTAGTTTTAGATGCCGCCATAGAGCTTCCCTATAAATACGTTGCCAATAATTACTGGAATTTTGATTACGCCCTTAACCCTCCTTCCGATAAGAAAACGCACGAGTGGACTTATGGAGTTGACTTGTTTTACGGAATACTTTATTTCTCTCATTTGGGACCATCGCTACGTCAAAGTAATGGCTGGGACTCTCCTTATAATGAGAGTATTGAAAAAGTAGCAGGACTTAATACAGTAAGTTACTTGTGGGATGCGTATAAAGATTTTCGAGTCCCTGGGATATTTTTAATTCCTCTATTTTTCGGTATTTTATTTACTTTTTTATATAAGCGACTTGCAATTCTGAAGACACCAAAAGAACTTTTATTTCATTCGATGTTTATTTTTTGGATTTTAATGTGGAGCTTTACCACAGGGTATAAACAACCTATGTATTGGGTTTGGATGGTATTCTTTTATTTGATTACTACTTTATCCCAAGGGAAGAAACTACCAAACGAGTCTCTTTTTGCGAATAAAAAAACTGAAGAGGAAGAGAGTAATGCAAAGATCTCCACTCAGTGTTAACAATGGAATTAATCGAAAATTATTTGTTAACGATAGCGTTCCGAATAGTATGGCAACGTTGATTATCCCGCAACTAGAAACAATGGCAACATAAGTCCAAATTTCCTTTTTCTTGAGCAGAATTGAAATCATCGACATTCTTGTTGCTTGGAAAATTAATGAAAAGGTGAGAAGTCTAAGGCAAAGAGCACTTGTTTCTATAAGAGGGTCTGTCCAAGAAACCGCAAAAAAGACTAAGCGAAGGATGAATTCAGGAAATACTAAAAGAGGGCTACAAGCTGTAGTAATAAAAATGGTGAAGAAAAGAATTTCTTTTACTCTTAATTTATCTTCTTGACTATCGTGTTGAGATATAAGCGTTGAAGATATGAAATAGACCATGAATCCAGAAGCAAGGGCTATTAGCTTATTGCTGAAGTTATAAGCGCCAAGAAAATCAACTGGAGCAAAAATATCAGCAGCATATAAGCCGACGGGAAGGTAGGCGAAACTAGCAAGGCTTGCTATTGCGAAGGGAAACGCTTTGTTTAGGATGAGCTTGGTAAATAGGATGCTTCGCTTAGTTACGATAAAAACTTGCTTAGAAAATGCAGAGCGAACGCCAAAGCCCCATGCAGGTAAAGCGGCGAGCACCATAGCGAGGGCAATGAGTTCAATGCTATGTAGTTTGAGATACAAAAGGGCAAAGCTCATGACGCAAGTATAGGAGATGGCATGAAGTATTTTAGAGGCGAGGAATCGCTTCCAAAACTTGCCACACAGAAAATACCAATCAAAAAAGGCATGCTGAAAAACAAGGCCAATCGCGAGAATCAATTCGCCATAAAAAATTGGATGATCTTTGCGAACTATGAATGTGAACAAGCACATTGTAAGCATAGTCGAAAGCGCTAAAAAAAATCTCAGTTGAAGTGCTTGAGCGCGGAGTCGACCTCGGCTTGCTCTTTGACCAAAAAAGGCGAGAATTAAAGTCGCAGTGCCAAAGTCAGCAAGAGCACAGAAAATAAGGTAATCAGTCTGAAGAATTCCAAAATAGCCGAAGTCCACAGACCCTAGGTTCCTTGCCATAAAGTTGTTGGCTAAAAACGTGGTGCATTGAATGAGGAAATTCACCGCAGAGATGAAGATTCCAATACGAATATTCTTTAGCAAATGAGCCACAAGAAAAAAATAGTTATTAAAAAGAAAAGTAATGGAGGTAGACTTTCTTTTTAAAGGGTATTCTAAAACAATGACGAATTAATGAAGAAACGATAAAAGAGTTGTAAAAATTATATATTTCTACTTATGGGTAAATTACAAGGTCAGAGCTCTTTCTTTGTCCCAGGACCACCTGCTGTTCCTGGTGAGGCTCATGAGCCAATAGTTCGTTTCTTGCTTAAAGAGTTGCAAGGAAAGACAGTTTTAGATATTGGTGGTGGACAGGGGGCTTATGCTCTAGAACTGCGTAAAGCAGGCTACCACCCTGTGGTTATCGACGTGGATGAAAAGGCCTTATCTGTGGCGACCAAGAATGGATTAGAGACTTGTGCAGTCCATTTTGGCGATAATTTTGGCGAGAAAGTCGCCGATTCGGTTGTACTTATCGAAGTTTTAGAACATGTGGACGACCCCTTTCATTTTTTACAGCTTGCTATTGCGGCCGCAAAGAAACGAGTCATTTTTACGCTTCCTTGCACCGAGAACTTCTCTGAACTCTTTGCGGTAGGCCTTTCTTATGCTCACATAGCGGTTTCAGATCACCTCCATCACTTTTCGACAAAAGAATTAGAGGCTTTACTTGAAAAACTATCCCTTACCTATCGTTTAGAAAAAGGAGATTTTATATTTCCTCATGCTTCTTTGTCTTCTATGGTGACTTCAATGCGATGGCCTTGCTTGGGTTTTCTTTGTTTGCTCCCATTACGTGTTTTAAATCGTATTGGCGGCGTGCGTAAAACGATACCATCTCGTTTTTATGGCGTCATTGAAGTGACGTAAGTAGATTGTAATCTGTAAATTGAATCTTTTTCCACTGAAAGCAAAAAAAGATTCGTCTACCGGACTTTTTTTTGTATCTTTGGCATCGAATACGCGAGAGTGGCGGAATTGGCAGACGCACCAGACTTAGGATCTGGCGCCATTGGCGTGAGGGTTCGACTCCCTCCTTTCGCATTATTTTTTTAGATACGGTATATTGGAGTATACATGACTGTAGCCATCAAAGAAACAAGCGCCGTGTTGCGCACCATTGAAGTATCGATTCCTCAGGCGGATCTTAACGTTCCTTTCGAAAAGAAGCTTAAAAAATATCGTCAAGAAGTGAGTGTTAAAGGTTTTCGTCAAGGTCAAGTGCCAAAAGCAATGATTCTCGCACGTTACGGTGAGATGATTCGTCAAGAAACGATCGATGAGCTAATCAACCAACTTTTAACAGACGAGCTCAAAAAGGCGAATATTAATCCAATTGGTCGCTTGAAAGTAGATGAGTTTAATGACGATAAAGAAAAAGACATCTCGTTTACGGTTACTGTCGAAGTTGATCCAGAGATAGAAGTGCAAGGTTATACCGACCTAGGTATTTCTGTGCCAAATATATTGATTTCAGAAGATGATATGAACGC
>DUVD01000176.1 GCA_012841225.1 Fibrobacter sp. | reverse complement strand
TGCCACCGCTTCCTATTCTGCGATAATAGGCGGTAAACTCGGTGTTTAAAAAGAATTGTGCGGGTACTTTTTTAGTGCGAAGCGAGTTGATGTGAAACCGTGGGCCGCCGGCCATGCTCATCATGCCCTGCCCATCGATGATAAAACCTTGGGTGCTCGCGCTATGATCTTCAGTCCAGTCGGTAGGGTCGTGAGGGTCTGGGGCATAGCGAATGGTACGTGCAATTCCATTGCCCCAATGAGCAGAGTTCCAAGATTGTGTACCTGTTTTAGTCTCGTAAAACATGGAGATACCAAAAGTATCTAATGGAAGAGTACTTTGGGCAAAGCATACGCTTATCGAAAGTCCAAGAAGAACGCTAAAAATCCATTTGTTTAACATAAGACACTCATTTTTAAGCTATTAGCTTAATATAAGCTTTTTATGGACAATCTATCCATGCGAACTTCAGTTGAGCACTAAAGAAAAGAGAACTTCGAGCATATTTTTAATAGTAACCATTACTTTTTTGGGGTATTAGGCCTAAAAAAAAGGAGTCAAAATGAGTTTATTAAAACGTATAGCCTTGCTCGGTGTGCTTGCCGGTTTAGGCGTTTACAATTATGCGGATAATCCAATTAGCAGTTATCATTATTTAGCGGATCCTGCTGCAACATCAGACAAAGAAACATTTTATATCATTACCGATTCTGATGATCCTGCAGGTAGTGATGGTTATACTATTAAATCTCTTTATGGATTTAGCAGTAAAGACATGAAAAACTGGACCGACTATGGTATTATTTTTGAAGCCAAACGCGAATATGATAATATCAACGATATTTGGGCTTCGGGAGTAGACATTGCACCAGATGGTACATTTTACATTGTTTACCCTGATGGTGGTGGCGGTGGAGTTGGTATAGTTGGGGCAAAAAATTTTGCTGGCCCATGGGAAAACCCTATTCCAGGCAATAAAAAACTGATTAATAATTGGGGCGGAGGCTTAGCCGATTGCGATGGTATTGGCTGGTGTTTTGACCCAGCGATATACTTTGATGATGACGGTAGCGGGTACTTTACATTTGGTGGCGGAAGTAGTACTAGTCGTCCTGCTGCAGAAGGCAATAATAATATTTTTAATATTTACAAGTTTAATTCCGATATGAAGGGCTTTAATGTATCAACAAAAGTCCAGTTAAAAATCGGTGGCCCTAAGGCAATGGAAGCCTCTTACATTCATAAAAGAAATGGCATCTATTATTTAACTTATAGCACTGCAGATTTAAGAATTGCTTATGGAACATCTAATAATGTAACAGGCCCTTATACATATCAAAACATCTTTATGGATAACCCTAATATAAATGGGAAGAACATTAATGCAAATAATAATAACCATCATGGAATTGCGGAATTCAAGGGTAAATGGTATGCTGTTTATCATGACCGCCGTTTGGTGCAAGCCGCTGAACACCCTGCTTCTTTAGGGGTAGCAAATCCGGCCCCAGCATTTCATCGCAGTGTAAGCATCGATGAACTTACCTACAGTGGCGATAAAATAAATAAGCTTGTTTATACAAATGAAGGCCCAAAACAGATTGCCAATTTTGATCCCTATAAAACTTATCCTGCAATGACAAGTAGTAAGCAGCGCAATATTCGAAGCCGCACTGATTGGGTACGTGGGCAACCAGTAAAGCATGTTCTTACTCCCTATTCTACTAAAGTATCTTGGATTCGCGTGTCTGGAGTTGATTTTGGATCTGGGGCTACTAATTTTATTGTAAACGCAGCAAGTGTTGCTAGTGGTAATAAAATTGAGATTCGCTCAGGAAGCGAAACAGGCACTTTGGCTGGTTCTTGTGAACTTCCTCAAACTAGCGGTTGGAAATCATACCAAACAAAAGAATGTCCTGTTACTGGTTTAAAGGGTGTAGTGAATGAGCTGTTCCTCGTTTTCAAAGGCTCTAAAGATTCTACCATGGGTATTTTAGAATGGTCTTTTTCTGGCGCCTCTGCCCCTATTATACCGCAAGCTCCTTATAAAGGCGTTGCTGCAAGTATCCCGGGTAAAATCGAAATGGAACACTATGATGAAGGTGGATCAGGAAAAGCCTATAGCGATGAGGAAGCTGAAAACCAAGGAGACGCTTCTTTCCGTGTGGATGAGGGTGTAGACATTGTCTCTATTGGTACCGGGATGGCCGTTGGTTATACTATCGCCGGCGAATGGTTGGAATATACGGTTGATGTGAAAGTGGCCGGAGAACAAACGCTGACTGCTCGAGTTTCTTCGGGTTCGGAAAACTCATCCTTTATGCTCTTTATGGATGATGTTGCTATTAGCGATACGATCAAAGTGCCTCAAGGAGCAGATTGGGATACTTATACTGAAGTCACAGGAAAAATAAAACCACTCACTACTGGAAAACACGTTTTGAAAGTACTTATCACGGGTAGCTTTGTTAATCTCGACTGGATTAATATTGATGACCGGCCAATAGGCATTTCAAATCAAATGAACTTAGGACTTCTAGAAGGCGAAAGTGCATATAAAGTTTATACGGTCCAAGGAAAGCAAGTGGCTCAGTTTAGTGCGTTAAGCAATTCTAACTTAACGCAAAAGACTCAAATGGTAGTCGATAAACCAGGTGTCTATATAGTAAAACCTCAAAACTCTTCTAAAGTGTATCGGGTGTTTGTTTCTAAATAAAAAGTCTAATTAATTCAAAATAAAAAAAGAGCCTATGCTTATGTTGCTAGGCTCTTTTTTGGTTTATACTTTTGTGCGTTTAATCGATGCAGGAGAATCTTATCTTTTTGTGGTAAATGAAAACCCTTCTCCATCAGCTTCGTTTGGCTCTAAGCCCTCGGCGCTTTCCACCCAAGTGAGGGCTGTTGCTTGTGTTTCGCCCATGATATAGGCCAAGTTTTCGGCAACGCTTTGCTTAAAGAGTTGGGATTCTGAATAAAGGGAGATTTCAATTTTATCGGTGATGGCGTAGTCTTGGTCTTTGCGACGATTTTGAATGCGGTTTACAAATTCGCGAGCCAAGCAAGCGCACCTAAGCTCGTCTGTAATAGAAAGATCAAGTGCCACAGTAAAGTGCGAGTTCGCTTCTACTGCCATTCCTTCTGGGACTATGCGATGAATGAGCAAGCATTCTTCACCAACACATCCAAATGGAAAGTCAATGGTTTTACCTTCTTGCAATTCACAAATTTCGTTTGCGTTGAGCTTACTAAGAACAGTTTGAATTTCTTTCATGTTTTTAGCAAACTCTGGACCCTTGGCTTTGATTCCTAAGAAGTTTGGTTTTGCAGAAAGCTTAACCAATGTGGTTTCGTCTTCGATAAACTTCATTTCGCGAACGTTTAGTTCTTCGAGAATTAAGTCGCGCATGGATTCTACGACTTCTTTTTCTACTGCTCCGTGGGGTACAATTGTCATAGAAGCAAGAGGCATGCGGTTTTTAATGCAGTTAGTAGAGCGGATGGTTCGTCCCATTTCTACTAGGCCGCGGAGCATGGCAATGCGCTTCACAAGAGCGGGGTCTTTGAGTGACTCATTGGCGCTAGGGAACGTGCAAAGGTGTACGCTAATTGGCGCACTAGGGTCTACTTCGCGTACAAAAATTTGGTAGATTTCTTCGGAAAGCATTGGCAAAAATGGAGCAAGAATTTTGCTAAAGTCAACAAGGACTTTATACATGCTGGCATAAGCGGCATTTTTGTCGCCATCGTTATCACTTTTCCAAAAGCGGCGACGGCTGCGACGCACATACCAATTAGTTAAGTCATCTACGGTAGCAATAATGGCTGGAACCACATTATACAAGCGGTAAGCTGCCATTTCTTCTTCAACTTTTTCGGCAAGCTCCTGAAGCACGGCGAGCATCCATCGGTCTAATTCATTTTCACTTTGAATAACTTGGCCTGGCTTCCAATCGAGTTGCCCTTTAGCGGCGTCGGCATTGTGATTGCTAATAAAAAAGCTAACTGCGTTCCAAAGTGGAAGCATCACTTGCTTTACAATGTTCTTAACGCCTTCTTCCGAGAAGCGCAAGTCTTCTGCTTTTAGAGCAGCCGAGTTGATCATAAACAAGCGAATGGCATCGGCACCAGTG
Source organism: Fibrobacter sp. (assembly GCA_012841225.1). GTDB lineage: Bacteria > Fibrobacterota > Fibrobacteria > Fibrobacterales > Fibrobacteraceae > Fibro-01. Next base: position 19,269 of record DUVD01000176.1, on the reverse strand, counting down.
CGGTTGATGAGCTCATTAGGATCTGGGTAATTGCGCAAGCTTTTCGACATTTTCTGGCCACTTTCGGCGAGGATAATGCCATTGACAATCACATTTTTAAAGGCTGGTTTTTGAAACAGCGCATTAGAAAGTACGGACAGCGTGTAAAACCAACCGCGAGTTTGATCTAGGCCTTCGGCAATAAAATCAGCGGGGAAGGCGGCCTCTACGGCTTCTTTGTTTTCAAAGGGGTAATGGTTTTGAGCGTAAGGCATAGAGCCCGATTCAAACCAACAGTCAAAGACTTCGACGGTGCGTTTAAAGACCTTACCATCTTTGACAATGTCGACAGCGTCTACAAAATGCTTGTGTAAGTCGGTGAGGGTTTTTCCAGAAAGTGCAGCTAGCTCGGCAATAGAGCCTACGGCAATCATTTCGCCGTCTTCTGCAATCCATATTGGTAGGGGTGTTCCCCAAAAGCGGTTGCGAGAGATATTCCAATCACGCGCGTTTTCTAACCACTTGCCAAAGCGGCCATTTTTAATGTGATCGGGAACCCAGTTGATTTGTTGGTTCGAGTCGATCATCCATTGCTTTAGAGTTTTGGTTTCGCCCTCGGCATTAGTCAGCTCGCCATCTATTTTTAAGAACCACGTTTTAAGAGCGCGGTATAAAAGAGGTACTCCGGTGCGCCAGCAATGTGGATAACTATGAACTAAGCTATCGTGTTTAAATACGCGACCTTGTTCTTTTAACGCAGCGAGAATAGCTTTATCGGCGTCTTTGGCGCCTATACCCTTCCAAGGTTCTACCATCTCGTTAAATCGGCCTTCTTCATCTAAAGGGTCGAATAAACCAAGGCCTAGAGCTGCACCAAGTTGAAAGTCTTCTTCGCCAAAACTAGGGGCAATATGCACTGCTCCAGCGCCATCTTCGGTACTTACAAAATCGGCGGGGTAAATCTGATAGCGTTTTTCGAGCTCTTCTGCTGCGGCGTATTTATCTGAATAGCGAAACAGAGGTTCGTATTTTAAGCCCACTAAATCCGAGCCTTTGCAGGTGTCTAAGATTTTAGCCTCTTTAAAATAAGCGGCAGTTCTTGAAGCGGCTACCCAAAGTTTACCAAAATCTGCATGCGCTACCAAATTGTATTCGATGTCTTTGCCAACTGCTATGGCAAAATTAGAGGGGAGCGTCCAAGGTGTGGTTGTCCACACGAGCATAGCCGTGCCTGAAAAGCGTTTATTGTCTGTTAATAAAGGGAAAGTAACAGTAACCGAAGGATCTTGGCGGTCTTTGTAACCTTGGTTGGTTTCAAAATTTGAAAGAGGCGTAGCAAGAGCAGGGCTATAAGGCTGAATACGGTAACCCTGATAAATAAGGCCTTTATCCCAACATTGTTTAAATACCCACCAAACGGACTCCATAAAATTAGTGTCCATTGTTTTGTAGTCGCGATCAAAATCTACCCAACGGCCCATGCGTCGCACAGTTTTACGCCATTCTCCGGTATACTGCAAAACAGCACCGCGGCAAGATTCATTAAAGCGGTCTTCTCCAAAAGCGCGGATTTCGGCAACGCCGTCGAGTTTCAGTTCGTTTTGAATAATGCTTTCTATAGGTAATCCGTGACAATCCCAGCCAAAGCGGCGAGGCACTTGTTTGCCCTTCATCGTCCAGTAGCGAGGCACAATGTCTTTGATAGTGCCAGCAAGTAAATGCCCGTAGTGAGGGAGTCCTGTTGCAAAAGGAGGCCCATCGTAAAAATTAAAGCTTTCGTTATTTTGGTTTTGGTCGATCGACTTTTGAAAGCTATCGTCGCGATCCCATAAATCTAAAATGCGTTCTTCTACAGAGGGGAACGTTTCCTCTTTTTTTACTTCACGGAACATAATAAACCTCAAAATCAAAAGGCTTAAAAAAGCCTGTAAAATTACAGCTCAAAAATAGGAATTTTTTTTGAGGTGAAAGTCACTTCAAGCAGAATAGAGGGCATAGAACAACAGTTTTATGATTCTTTTGGCTTTTTGATCATGGTCAAAATCATTTTGAACCGAGTTATAGCTTGTAAGGCGTGAGGAATGTTGGCTGGCATTATAATAAGTTCACCCGCTTTTAAGCGATGCGCTTCGCCTGCAATAAAAACATCAGCCTCGCCATCGATAATGTGAACTAGAGCCTCAAACGGGGCCTTGTGTTCGCTTAAGCCTTGGCCAACATCAAACGCAAAAAGGGTGACGGTTCCTTCTGGTTTGCGAATGATTTCACGGCTAACTACGGATTGAGTTTGGTAAGAAAGGTGATTTTCTAGGTTGATGATATTTTCGGCCATAAAGCATCCTTATGTTAATTTGATGAACGATGTTAGACCTTATTAAAGTAGCATAGTGCAGGACTAAAGAAAAGAGACTAGACAAAATAAATGTCATTAGTTATCTTTGTTAGTGAGCGTTTACTAACTTCATAAAAAAAGTGTAAAAAAGGCAGAAAAATGAATGAAAATAATGACATGACGGCTCGACAACTGGAAATACTCGCTTCGGCGATGCAGTTGATAGCCGAGTCGGGGTTTCAGAACCTAACGACCCGTCAATTAGCGAAATCGATTGGCATTACAGAGGCTGCCCTTTACCGCCATTTTGAAAATAAGCAAAGCCTTTTAGAGGCCATGATTCGTTTACTCGAAGAGCAAATCCATTCTTTAGCACAAGTTTACTTAAACGGTGAATCCGGTGGCATATTTCAGTTTTTTAATGCGTTTCTTGAACGCTTAGAAAAGAATCCCGCTTTGGCAGCCGTTATTTTTTCAGAAGAGCTTTTCCAAAACGATTTATTGCTCGCCTCTAAAATCAAAGGCCTAATGGATCAGCTCGAAAAGCTGATCGTCTCTCATGTGCATAAAATAACGAAGACAGATAAAATTCCTCAAAAGCACATGGCTTGGATGTTTATCGGTTCGATTCGTTTTTTAGTCACTCGCTGGCGTTTAGCAGAGCATTCTTTTTCTTTGCAAAAAGAGGGGGTGTCATTGCTTCGCTCTTTATGCCAATTGTTTCACTTGCATCTTCACGAGGGTAAGCCATGTCGTTAATTCATCAAATACCACGGTTTCTTCAGCGTTATATGGTATTTTCCATACCATTTACCTTATTGCTAGGTTTTGCGGTGGGCTGTTTTGTAAACACAAAATCTTTACAGGTGTTGGTTTTGCCACTTACCTTTTTAATGATTTACCCCAGCATGGTTGGGCTTAATTTTAAGCAGATTTTTTGCCGAGGAGATACGCCCGTACAACTTTCCGCTTTAGCGATGAATTTTATTTTAACCCCTCTACTCGCTTATGGTATTGGGTGGGTCTTTTTTTCTGATAGACCAATGCTGCACATGGGACTTTTTTTAACAGGGCTACTCCCTACGAGTGGCATGACATTGGCGTGGACTCAAATGGCTAAAGGCAACTTGCCCGCAGCGGTTAAAATGACGATTGTGGGGCTTGTAGTGGGCTCTTTACTAGCACCTTTTTACCTGATGCTTGCGTTTAGAACCTCTATAGAAATCCCTTTAGCTAAAACAGTATTGCAGATTATTTTTATTGTATTCTTGCCATTGATACTTGGTTTTTTTACACAACGAGTTTTGTTAAAACGTTTTGGTAAAGAAGGTTTTGTAAATCAATGGAAGCCTTTGTTTGGCCCGTGGGGTACTATTGGCGTGCTTGGCGTGCAGTTTGTGGCAATTTCTATGAAGGCACCAGATCTTTTACAAGACCCTAAGTTACTTCTTTGGCTTGGGTTTCCCATGCTACTTTTCTTTGTCTTGAATTTTGTGTTGAGTACTCTTCTGGCAAAGCTTTTTACTTTACGCGCCAATGGGGTCGCTTTTATTTATGGCACTGTGCTTCGCAATTTATCCATTGCCCTTGCTATTGTAATGACCGTTTTTGGGCCCGAGGGCTCTGAAACGGCGCTGTTAATATCGATGGGATTTGTTTTTCAGGCTCAATTGGCTGCCTGGCATGTTAAATTTTTGCCGCGTTGGTTATCTTTGACTCATGCCTAATCTTATACTCTCCGATTTGTTGCCGCCTAAAGGTGAAAAAGTATCTTCTGAATTTTTACTTGATGCTTTTTTGCAATGGGTGAGTGATCGTCAAATTGACTTGTATCCCGCTCAAGAAGAAGCCATTCTCGAATTATTTGAAGGCAAACACGTTATCCTAAGCACTCCCACGGGTTCTGGTAAGTCTTTGGTCGCTCTGGCGCTTCACTTTCATAGCTTGGCTCATGGTCGCCGGTCTGTTTACACATGCCCTATTAAAGCACTTGTTAACGAAAAATGGATGGCGCTTTGCAAGGAATTTGGCCCCGAAAATGTGGGGCTTTCTACAGGAGACGCTACTGTTAATACGGGTGCTCCTATTCTTTGCTGCACCGCCGAAATTTTAGCAAATCAGGCTTTAGGCGCGGGCGAATCGCTTTTAGTTTCGGACGTGGTAATGGATGAATTTCATTATTACTCGGATCGCGATCGCGGTAGTGCTTGGCAGGTTCCTTTATTAACCCTGCCTCAAACGCGATTTCTTTTGATGTCTGCTACTCTTGGTGATACGTCTTTTTTTGAAAACGAGCTAAATGCCCACACACTCGCCGATGCGGTGACGGTGCGCTCTTCGGATAGGCCGGTGCCTTTGGATTTTACCTACTCCGACCAAGAGCTTTCTAATACGGTTCAAAAGTTAGTTCATGGCGGCAAAGCCCCTGTTTATGTGGTTCATTTTACGCAGGCGAACGCCTCTAAAAACGCGCAAAATTTTATGAGTCTCGATTTGTGCACTAAAGAAGAGAAGCAGGCTATTCAAGAAGAAATAAACCAAACGCGTTTTTCAAGTCCTTATGGACCGGACATTAAAAGGTGGCTTCGTCAAGGAATTGGCCTGCATCATGCAGGTCTATTGCCAAAGTATCGAATTCTTGTAGAGAAGCTGGCACAAAAAGGACTACTAAAAATTATATGCGGTACGGATACGCTTGGTGTGGGTGTGAATGTGCCCATACGAACGGTTCTTTTAACGCAACTCTGCAAATATAGTGGTGAAAAAACAGCGTTTTTATCTGTTCGAGATTTTCATCAGATTGTGGGTCGCGCTGGCCGTAAGGGTTTTGACGACGTAGGCTATGTGGTGGCGCAGGCGCCAGAACACGTGATTGAAAACACGAAGCTTGCTGCTAAGGCCTCACAAACGGGACGAAAATTTTCGAAAAAGCAACCGCCAGAACACGGTTATGTGCATTGGGATGAATCCATTTATCGTCGTTTAATCGAATCGCCTCCAGAGTCTTTGGTCTCCAGTTTTCAGATTTCTCATGGGATGCTTTTAAATATCCTTTCCAGGAAAACAGATGGTTGTAAGGCCATGCGGCAGTTGATTGACGATTGTCACGAAACACCGCCTAGCAAAAAAATGCTTAAAAAAAGAGCCTTTCAATTGTTTAGGGCATTAGTCGAAAAAGAGATCGTTCAGTTTGTTTCTCCTACAGAAAGCAATGGCGCTAAAGTGGCTGTCAATGTGAATTTGCAAGATGATTTTTCTATGAATCAGCCGCTATCACTTTATTTGTTAGACACGCTTCCTCTTTTAGATGCAGATAGCCCTGAGTATGCTTTAGATGTAATATCTCTTTGTGAGGCGATTCTTGAAAACCCTGATTTAATTTTGCGTAAGCAATTGGATAAAGCGCGCACGCAACGAATGGCAGAATTAAAAGCCGAGGGAATGGAATACGATAAACGCATGGAAGAACTCGAAAAAGTCGAGTACCCCAAACCTTTACGCGATTTTACTTACGATACATTTAACGCTTTTGCCGAAAAACACCCTTGGGTCGAAAAAGAAAATGTAAAACCAAAAAGCATAGCTCGTGAGATGTTTGAAAACTTTAGTACATTCTCTTCTTACATAAAAGACTATGGATTACAACGCTCCGAAGCGCTTCTTTTACGTCACCTCAATAGCGTTTACAAAGTGCTCGCTCAAACAGTTCCAGAAGGATTAAAAGACGACGAGCTTCGTGAAATGCAAGACTACCTCCGCGATATGATTCAGCGAGTAGATTCTAGCTTGCTTGAAGAATGGGAACGCATGAGTCACCCAGAATACGTCGCGGCGGAAAATACCGAACTTGAGGCTTTTGGCGCCGACAAGGCTCTCGAAGATATCACCTACGATAAAAAACGCTTTTTGGGAATGGTGCGTCAGCGCATTTTTGCATTTATGAATTCCCTTCAAAAACAAAACTATGATGACGCTCTTGAATTATTAGCCGAAGACTTAGACGAAGGAGAAGTCCTCGCCGATGATAAAGGCGTTCCTTGGACAGAAAAGCGCTTGCTCGAATTGACTGCATTATACGCAGCCGAACATGGTCGTTTTAGATTAGACGTGGAAGGCCGAGCCGTTCGCCACACTAGAACCATTTACACCGAAGAGTCCATTCAAATTCAACAAATGCTTCAAGACGATTCCGATTTTAACGATTGGAGTATTGATTTTGAAGTGCCTTTGGCGGCGAGTCGAGAATCCGGCAGCGCCTTGCTTCGTTTGCTTCGAATTGGCGAACCCGAGTTTTTTTAGGCCTTATGTTTTAAAAAAGATTTGTATTTCGTTAAAAAAACGGTATATTATACAAATCGTTTTATTCCGTACGTTTTCTTGGAGAAGCAATGAAATCTCATGAACTTGATTTTGAAATTATAGGGGATGATCTTCAAATTATAGAAGTAGAATTAGACCCCGCGGAAACTGTGATTGCCGAAGCGGGCAGCATGAATTATATGGAAGAAGATATCGATTTTGAGGCTAAAATGGGCGATGGTTCAAACCCTAAAGCAGGTTTTATGGATGTGCTTTGGAGTGCAGGAAAACGCGTTTTAACTGGAGAGTCTTTATTTATTACGCACTTTACCAACAGGGGAGGCCGCAAACGGAAGGTGGCTTTTGCCGCTCCTTACCCCGGTAAAATTATCCCCATCGATTTAAGTCAAATTAACGGGCGTTTTATTTGTCAAAAAGACGCTTTTTTATGCGCCGCTTTTGGCACTCGGTTAAGTATTGCTTTTACCAAGCGAATTGGCGCGGGCTTTTTTGGAGGCGAGGGTTTTATCCTTCAGAAATTAGAAGGCGATGGCCTCGCTTTTGTGCAGGCAGGCGGCACCATTATTAAAAAAGAGCTTCAAGGTGAAACTCTTCGCGTGGACACCGGTTGTATTGTCGGTTTTTCCGATGGTATTAAATATAACATTGCGCGCGCTGGTTCTTTGAAATCGATGGTGTTTGGGGGTGAAGGCCTATTTTTAGCGACTCTTCAAGGTGTTGGTACTGTTTACTTGCAAAGCCTGCCCTTCTCTCGTTTGGCCGACCGCATTATCGCTCATGCTCCTAATATGGGTGGTTCCTCAAAAGGCGAAGGCTCTGTATTGGGCAAATGGGGCACTTTGTTTGGAAATCGTTAAAAGCTCATGTTATTTTAGATTCACTTCTTTATCTTGTCGTTTTTTTTTATTTTGCAATAAGAAATTAAAGATTTTCGGAGAATATTAAATGGCACTTTTGATGCGAGATGTGGTTCAAGAATGTGGTTTGAGTTTTGGCACTAGCGGTGCTCGCGGTTTAGTAACCGATATGACCGACCGGATTTGTTACGTTTATGCCCGGGCGTTTTTGCAGTATGTCGAGGCCAATTTTGAGTCCGAAAAGAAGATTGCTGTTGCTGGAGATTTACGTCCAAGCACCGAACGTATTCTAAAAGCGGTGGCTTTGGCTGCCAAGGATGCCGGCTGGGAGTTTGTGCATTGTGGTCGTATCCCAAGTCCTGCAGTCGCCTTATACGGCATAGAACGACGTCTATCTACCATTATGGTCACAGGAAGTCATATTCCCGATAATCGAAATGGCATTAAGTTTAACCACCCACTTGGTGAGATTTCAAAAAAAGATGAAGAAGGCGTTTTAGCTCAAAGCATCGAGGTCGATGAGTCTTTATTTGACGCTGCTGGCATGTGTGTAAAATCGTTCGATTTGCCTCCTGTAGAAATGGCTGCCACTAATGAATACATGGTGCGTTATCCCCATTTTTTTGGTGCCGAGGCTCTCTCTGGACTGACTTTAGGTGTTTACCAACATTCCGCCGTGGGGCGCGATATGGTAGTCGAGGTTCTAGAGTCTTTAGGCGCTTTTGTAAAACCTCTTGGTCGCTCCGAAACTTTTGTTTCTGTAGATACCGAGGCCATAAGACCCGAAGACGAAGCCCTTGCCAAAAAATGGTCTTTAGAAGGTTTTGATGCTATAGTCACTACCGATGGAGATTCCGACCGTCCTTTACTCGCCGATGATTCGGGCGACTGGCTGCGTGGTGATGTCCTTGGGATTTTAGCCGCTAAGGCTTTAGGAATTAATAGGGTGGCAACTCCGGTTAGTTGTAATACGGCTCTCGAAAAAAGTGAAGCTTTTGAAAAAATAGCCAGAACGCGCATTGGTAGCCCTTATGTGATTGCTGGTATGGAAAGCCTTCTTGAAAAGGGGAAAACGGTCGCAGGCTATGAGGCTAATGGTGGGTTTCTTTTAGCAACACCTATAGAAAAAAATGGACGAGTATTAAGTGCGCTACCCACAAGGGACGCTCTTTTGCCAGTGATTGCTGTTTTAGCGGAAGTTCGCGAAAGTAGACGTAACGTTTTTGATTTGCTAAGGCGTTTACCTAAACGATACACCGCCAGCGATCGATTAAAAGAATTTCCTACCGAAAAGAGTAAGGCCAAGCTCGAAGAGATTCGCTCTCAAAAGCAAGGCGAAAAATTATTTGGGAAGTTTTCTGGAAAGCTAGTTTCTATAGATGAAATGGACGGCTACCGCATGGTCTTTGATTCCGAGGAAGTGATTCACTTGCGCCCTAGCGGTAATGCACCAGAATTTAGGTGCTATGTAGAGACCTCGAGTATCGAACGTTCTAAAGAACTTCTCTCACAATGCCTTTCGATGATGTCGGATTGGCGAAAGTAATCGACAGGATATTGGTTTTTTATCATGCGTAGAAACTTTGCTTTATTGATTTTTTTGTTTTCGGTTTCACTTGCTTTTGCGGGTGATTATTGGAACGTAGATCCTGGTGGAACGACGATGAAGTTTTTATCGATGTCCGTTTCGCCGCGAGCGGCTGCGATTGCAGGGGCTGGCGTTGCTGCGCCCGCCGGGATTTCGGAGGTCAGCCGAAATCCGCTCGCCACTTCTACTATAAGAGAAGCCTCTATAGGTATCAATGAAGTGCTTTTTCCAGAAAGCGTAGGCGCTAATCTCACCTCCATTTACTTTGGCTTGCCATTAACAAAAGTGAACGTTTCAGCGGGTCTCGAATTTTTGGGCTACCGAGAAATTGAAGGTCGAGATGAAGATGGTTTTGAAACCGGAAGTTATGGTGCATTCTCTTGGGCATGGCAATTGGGAGTGGCAAACAAAAAGTCGTTATTTAATTGGGCGCTTTCTTTGAGGATGGCATCGCAAACCATAGAAGACGAAACCTCCCTTGCCATTTTAGGCGATGTGGGTGGCTCTTTTGCGGTGAATCGCTTTTTCTCTTTTGGAGCTACGCTTACTAATGTGGGCTACGCCTCCCCATACATGACAGAGTCCGAAACTCCTCCGACCGCCTTACAGGCTGGAATTGCAGCAGTCATTCCCATTTTATCCATATTTGATTTTATGCTATATGCCGATGCCTACCGCCGTGCCGACACCGAATCGCAATGGCTTTTTGGTGGCGAGCTTAGTTATAAAAGCACGCTTGTTTTGCGCAGTGGTTATTCGCTCCGGCCCGATACGGAAAGTGGGCTGAGTGCGGGCATTGGCATTTGCTTTGACTTGTTTTCTGTAGACTACGCTTATCAATCAAGGCCCGCCATAAAAGGGAATCATCTTTTAAGCCTTACCGTTCGTTTTTAGAAACCAGCGCCGCTTGTGTGGCCGGAGCTGCTTTATTCGCCCCCCCCATTATATAAAAAAACACCCCAATTTAATGAGGTGTTTTTTTGATATTTAATAATTAAGCAAAGCTGTAAGTGTCGGTGATCTTTTCGCCTTTTTGATCGTACATCGTAAACTGATTTACGTAAGATCTTTCGTCTTCTAGCAAGTTGATTTTCATTTGATGCTTGTGTTCTAAATAGTTAAACATGCGTCCTAGATCTTGGCAAAAAACTTCGATCATAGGCGTGCTCACTACTAGGTTCACTTCTTTTAAGCGACCTTTAATGCGTGCCCTGGCAAGCCAGCGGTCGATCAAGGAGAGCGTTGTTTCTAAACTATAAATATGGCCGCTACCATCGCACACAGGGCAGACTTCAGTTTTCTCGGTCATTAAGTTAGCGCGCACTCTTTTACGAGTGACTTCCATCAAGCCAAATTGACTGATTGGAGTCGCGTTAATAGGGGCCTTATCGCGTCGGATGGCCTTGCGGAATTCATTGAAAATCGTCTCTTTGTCGCTCTCGTTATCCATGTCAATAAAGTCGATGACAATTAAACCACCCACGTCGCGGAGGCGCAATTGTTTTGCTATTTCATAGCAGGCATCGATGTTGGTTTCACGAATAATTTGACATTGATCTTTGCCGTAAACCTTGGGCCCGGTATTAATATCAATGGAGACGAGTGCTTCGTTTTGCTCAATCACTAAGTTCCCACCACGAGGAAGTGGCACTTGGCGTTGTAATGATCTTGCGTAATCGTCTTCTATTTTAAAGAATTCAAATAGGCTTTCTGAGGAGCTCCACAATTTGACTTTGTTAAGCTTGTCGGGAGAAAGTACTTTTAAGTATTGAGTGATGGCAAGAAATTCATCTCGGTCATCAATGTAAACATAATCGGTGTTGTCGCTAAAATACTCGCGGATCGTTTGTTCAATAGAATCCGATTCTTGATAAATACAAGTTTCTGCAGGCATTACAGAAAAGTTATATCGCGTGCCGTCCCATTTGGATTCGAGCTCACGTAACTGCTTTGTGATTTCGAGTTCTGATTCACCAAGGCCGTTGGTGCGAACGATATAGCCAACGTCTCTTCCCTTTAAACGGCGAATTACCTTTTTAAACTCGCGGCGGCGGTAGGAATCCCTTTCTTTTTTAGAAACGCCAATAAAATTAGTGCCCGGCATGCAGACTAAAAAGCGTCCGGCGAAACTCAAGTGAGTCGTTAGTCGAGCGCCTTTGGTGCTAATAGGTTCTTTAATGACCTGCACCATAATTTCTTGGCCTTCTTTTAAAATCTCATCTATGGATATAGGGTCATCGTTGCCGTCATCATCGTCGCCATCGCCAAATTCACGACGGAGTTGAGCATTGCGGTCGATGGCATCATCTTGATGTAAGAAGCCGGCCTTCTCGAGACCGATATCAATGAAAGCTGCTTTTAATGCGGGTAAAACTTTTTGAACAACACCTTTATAAATGTTACCTAAAACTCGATTAGAAGAAATGCCTTCTACAACAAGTTCAGCAAGTTCGCCATCTTCCATAATGGCGATTCGTTTTTCATAAGGTGTCTTACTAATTAAAATACCGCGTTTCGAATTCGTAGTAGACATAAAGCTCCTAAGGAGGGTAAAATCTTTAAATTGAAAATCAATTTTAGAGATATAAATATAAGAATAAAGAATCTACGGTTTGCGTAAGAGGCTTTTTTTTTGATGAGCATTAATGCTTTTTATAAATGTCCTGGGGGTGCAGAGGAGCTTTTTCGTATATTTTCTTCTTTTTGCTGGGCTAGTCGGTTGGCAATGGACTCCACCCGCTCGCAAAGCCACATCCACGAATGCGAGCTGTTCGTATAATCGGCCTCGCCGAAGGTTTCGACTCGATCGGCTTTTCGGAGTTGCTCTACTTGTTGAAAGGCTTTTTTGTCGCCTTTAGGGTAAATGGCAAATGTAGACCCACCATAATTATTCAAAATGCTAAAGGCTGGTACATCGGAAGGCCCGTCGGCAATGTAGATCATGTTTTCAAACGGAATGCGTCTATTCTCTTTAGAAATAAAAGAATTTACATCTATTTCTTGTGGATGCTTATTGCTCCCTTTATTGATTTCAAAAAGGTATCGCGTTTTGGAAGTGTTGTCTAAGGCGACAGCCACTTGAGATATTTCGCCCTCGCTTTCGATAGGGTCGTTATCTAAGTAACCCGGGCGCGCAGGTGTTTCTATAAATTCACAACCAAAAATACCATCTACGAAAGGAGCTATGGCGCTACCCTTTATGGTTTCGGCAAATCCGGTGCTAACCACGTAGTGCTCTACGCTAATACTGTATTTTTTAAACGCAGCATTATCTTTAATTTTATTTTTTATCTCAGGGAAAAAATCGGGAAGGCCTGGAAAAAAAATCAGCTCTTTGCCGCACTCGCGTAGTGTTCTATTGGATAATCCTTTTAGCTTGCCGCTTTTAACGTAAGTCAAGAGGTGATTTAAGTAGCAAGTATCTCGGTTGATGGCGATGTTTCTTTTGGCATAGTAGTTTTGTAAACGATTGACTTCATTCCAAAAAATACTTGCATCAATGTCGTAACGGCGAAACAAGGGCTCTTGCATGTAGTTGCAAATAAGCGTTTTGTCGAAATCCCAGACCATGGCAATAGTGTTTTGTTCAAAAGGATTTTTCATAGCGTTATAGCCCAATTAATGAGGGTTCTGGATTAATGGACTGGCCTTGAAGTCGGATTTCGTAATGTAGACTGGGTCCAGTAGACCTTCCTGATTTACCGACAAGGGCGATGGGTGTATTTCTTTTGACTTGAGTGCCTTCGCGGACTAATGCTTTCTCTAGATGGGCATAAAAGGAACGTACTTCGGTGCTGTGTTCTACTTTAATGCTCAACCCGTATCCTCGGTGAGAGCGCACTTCAATTATTTTACCAGCCCCAGTGGCATAAACGGTGTCTCCTTCGGTAGCGGCAAAGTCGATGCCCCGATGCGGAAGTTCTCGCTCAGTAAAGGGGTCAAAAATCATACCAAATTTATTGGTGATAATAGGCTTGATTTTAACAGGAACTCCAATGGGAAGCGTAAGTCCTTTTGACGAGTTGTTTTCTAAAGAGTCGAGCATTCTTTTGAGCGTGGCATGCACGTGAGAAATGCTGGTGTGTTTAATAAGACTGTCATTGTTCTTGTCTGTTAAAGGAGCGAGTCCGCTTAATTTAATGGATGAATCGCGCAGGGTTGTGGCTGCTTCATACTGCGACTCCGATTCGCGGATCGAAAAACGAACTTCTTCAATGGCCTGTTCTATCTTTTGATTTTGCCGGTACAGGTTTAGCAGGTGGTTGTTCGCTAGGGTGTCAAATATTTGGAAGGGAGAAAAAAGTAGAAATCCTAAAACAGCGACTAATGCTCCTATAATCCACCATATAGGTCGAAGTAAAGAAATTCGGAATGACCTAGGTTTCTTTGTGTCGGCAGGGAAAAAATGAATGTCAATCTTTTTCACTAGATGACGAGCAGCCTTTATTGCAACGATTTTTAAGTTCTTTGATGCGCTCTTCGTTCTCGTGAATGGCGCCAATAAGTTCCACGATGCCTGGATCATCTTTTACGGCATGTAAGGTATCATTTTTAATAAAACTAGTTACTTTTTTGCCAAGCAGCTCAAACTTATTATTGAGCCTAGATTCCTCTGCAATGAGGTCTACGCGAAGAAGAAGTGCCGATGCATAGTTGAGGGCACCATTTTTTAGCTTGTTTAGAGGTGTTTCTGACATTATTTTTCTCCTTGTACCTTTCTAAAATAGTAGTTTTTATCTTATAAAACAATGGAGATCTTTTTATGAGTAGAAGAGAACGTAGACGTGGTAAAAAAAATGCCAAAAATTTTGTTCCTAAAAAGAGTAAACAAATGGATAAACGCATTATTATACTCCTTGCTGTAATTGTGATTGTCTTTTTTGTTGGGACAACTTTGATAAAATATTCGGTCTAAAAGGAAAATGAACAATGAAGTTTCAAGTAGAAAAAGCGGTTCTTCAGGATGTTTTGCAGTCCGCTATTAGCGCGGTTCCAAATAAATCCACTTTGCAAATCCTCAATAATTTTTCGCTTCGTTTAGAAGGGAATTTTTTAGAAGTGAGCGCCACAGATCTAGATCTTGGCATCCGAGTTAAGGTAGAAGTGCAAGGTGAGCGAGATGGCGCGGTCGTTGTGAATGCGCGCAAGTTGTTCGACCAAATTAAAAACCTGGTTGATCCAAGTATTTCCACTATTGATTTTGATGTGCAAGACTACCTCACCACCATTCGCTGGAGTGAACGCGGTAAGGCGAGCATCACCGGGTTTGACGCCAGTGACTTTCCTCCGTTTCCCGAAATTGAAGATGGCGAGCACCTTGTTTTAGCCGCTGGCGAGCTAGCTTTCCTTGCAGATAAAACACTTTTTGCATCGTCTAACGACACCACTCGCTTAACGCTCAACGGCGTTTTCTTAGAAGCAAAAGATGGCTTTATTTCTATGGTCGCCACCGATGGTCACCGCCTAGGTAAGGCTCTTTTAGAGCAAGAAGGGTCTTCTATAGAGCGCGGCGTTATTGTGCCACCTAAGGCTATTCAGCATGTGCTTCGTGCGGTCTCTAACGATGCCTCCATCGATGTGAGCATTTCATCGTCTTACATTATGTTTAATAGTGATGGCGTGCAAGTTATTTCAAAATTAATTGAAGGGCCTTATCCTAAATACGAAAACGTAATTCCTCAAAAATTCGAGCGTACTATTCAAGCGAATACCGTCGAATTCTTAAATAAAATTAGGAGCGTTATTTCGATGGCTAACGCGCGTACGCGCCAAATTCGTTTACAAGTAGATGGTAACTCTTTAGAGTTAAGTGCTGCAGATCCTAATGTGGGCGGAGACTCTTACGAGGCTTTAGCCGTTACACACGAAGGTGAAGACTCCTTTAGCATTGGATTTAATGGGCAGTACCTTTCCGAAATCCTCTCTATGTGCAAAAGTGAAGAAGTGCTCTTAAAAATGAACAGCCCTGTTGGTGCTTGCATTATCGAGCCGGTGGGCAATGGGATGAACTTCTCCTTTTTACTAATGCCCTTGCGCTTGGTAGACGAATAAAATAAAAGACATTAAATAAGAGAGCTCTTTTGGGAGCTCTTTTTTTTATCTAGGATTTAGAGATGGCTTCTTTAATACGAAAACGCATCAGCAAAAAAATCACCAAAGCCATGTATGACTTTAGCCTTTTAGAAGAAGGAGATAAAGTCTTGGTGGCGGTGAGTGGTGGCAAAGATTCCACTACCATGCTGGTAGAACTCGCCTCTCGTTTGGGTAAAGCAGACCCCGAGTATCAATTAGAAGCTATTTACATCCAAGCCGATTTTGCAGACCCTGCGCCCAAGACTTTTTTAGAATCTCTTTGTAAAACTCATTCTATTCCGTTTCACTTTTTAAGTGTGGGCATAGAAAAGCGATTAAAAGAAAATCAAAAATTAAATTGCTATTGGTGCTCAACACAGCGTCGAACAGAACTAATTCAGTTTGCTATCAAAAATGGATTTAATAAAATTGCACTGGGCCATCACCTAGATGACATTATTGAAACGCTTTTAATGAACATGGTTTACAAGGGTGAGTTTTCTGGGATGCCGCCTAAAGTGATTTATGAAAAATACCCAGTATCTATTATTAGGCCTATTTGCTACTGCGAAGAAAGTGAAATTCAAAGCTACGCTATAGAAGGTGGATTTGCAAAGTACACTTGCACTTGCGAGTTTGCCAAAAATAGCCATCGCAAACGCATTCGCAAAGAAATAGAATCCCTAACTCAAGGCAACAGCACACTAAAACAAAATGTATTCAAAAGCATGAAAAACATAAAAATGGATTATTTGCTGTAATTTTTTTTAACAGACAAAGTTTCTTTACAATGCTATGGATAATTTATCAATAGTAATGAGATGAGGGTGAGCGAAAAGGGCTCTTTTTTGTGATAGATTTAATATCAGGCTCTAATTGCATGCTTGTGCTGTTACAAAATAATAGGGATTAAGGGAATAAAAATGAAAATAGATCGCTTCTTAGTGCTCGTAGTGAGTTCGGTTTTTATCTTGATCACTAATTTGATGGCTGCAGAACAGGCTGTTTTTTATGTGGCTCCTTCGGGTAGTGACGCTAATCCTGGAACAAAAGAATCTCCGTTTAAAACCATGCAAAAAGCGCAACAGGCGGTTCGTGCAATCAATTCGTCTATGACGGGAGATATTGTTGTTTATATGCGTGAAGGCACGTATCAATTTGCCAACACGCTTCGATTTAATAACTCTGATGGTGGTACTAATGGTCATTATGTGCGTTATGAAAACTACCCAGAAGAAAGGCCTTTGATTACCGGTGGAATTCCAATTCAAGGCTGGACGCTTTGCGACGAAGCAAAGGATATTTGGTGTGTAACTGGCGTTGACGCTCGGTTTCGTCAACTTTATGTCAATAACAAAAAAGCCATTCGCGCAAGATATCCCAATTTGGGTAAAAATGGAGAACATGAGTTTTTTCGTTTAACAAAAGTGGATACTCTTGGAAAAGGCTTCAATATAGACTCCAAATACGTTTCAAATTGGAAAAACCCTAAAAAAGTGGAAATTCATTTAATGATTGCTTGGGCCGAGTCGGTGCTTCGTTTAAATAAAACAACGAATTATGGAAGCTACACCAAATTTGAACCACAAGATCCAGAAAGAACCATGCTTTTTAATCGTCCATACCCTATGCTTGGCGTTGCGTTTATGAGCGATAACAAACAGCAATGTTTTTACTTAGAAAACGCTTATGAATTTATCGATTCACCCGGTGAATGGTACTTAGATGAAACGGCAAATATTCTTTATTATAAGCCGCGTTCGGGAGAAATTATGGGTACCTCTTTAGTGGTCGCCCCGCGCTTAGAAACCTTGATTGAATTTAAAGGCACAAGCACGTCTAAAAAAATGAGTCATATGTCGATTAAAGGTTTGGCTTTAGCTCATACAAATTTTTTACGTCCTAGCGAGCAAGGCTTTTTAAATTTGCAAGCAGGGATGTTTAATGTAGCAGCACCCGGGGGAAACAATTATTACTTATGGCGCCCCGCAGCTGGTGTGACTGTCGAAAATGCACATCACATGCGTTTTGAAAAAAATCTCTTTTCTCAAATGGCAGCAACTGGACTTGATTTTATCTCTGGTACTAATGATGATATGATTCAAGGTAATGTTTTTGCAGATTTAGGTGGTGCTGGAGTCATGATAGGGAAGTTTTCTCAAGACACCTTGACTGAAGTTCATGTGGCTTATAACCCAGCAGATAAAGAAGAAATTAGTACTCGAGATACAATCAAAAATAACTTAGTCACTCATGTCACTACAGAAATTCAAGGAGCAGTTGGTATTGGTGCTGGCTATCCTCGGCATATATTAATTGAGCATAACGAACTTTCATATATGAACTACTCAGGAATTTCAGTGGGTTTTGGTTGGACAAAAGCACCAAATGCGATGACCGATAATAAAATCAATTGGAATGAAATACATCACGTGGCCCAATTATTAACAGATTGTGGTGCTATTTATACGCTTTCAAATCAAGGCAAAAACTCTGAAATTCATTATAATTACATGCATGATATTTCTCAATCTAAATGGGCTGATTACTGGATTTTACCTATTTACTTAGATGAAGGCTCTAGTGGCTATGATGTCAGTAATAATGTCTCTGTTAACGCCCCTAGTGGAGTGGCCACCAACCAAGCAGGGGCTTTTACGCAATCAAACAATAATGGGAAAGACCCAAATACAATTGCTAAGGCGGGAATAGAAGCAGAGTTTAAGTGGATAAAAAATAATACTATTTTGCCCTTACCAAATTTTTCTGAAATGATTCCTCAGGCTCCTTTCGGAGAAATGATGATTATTCCTGGGACAATCCAATTAGAAAATTATGATGAAGGTGGGCAAAGTGTTTCATTTTCGGATAAAGATTTTGTGAATGAGGGAGGGGAGTACCGTAACGATGGCGTTGATATTGTGGCTGTGCCTAATGGTTATGCTATTGGCTACACAAATGCCGGTGAGTGGCTGGAATATACCGTAAATGTAAAGGAAGCAAGTATATATTACTTTAGGGCCAATGCTTCAAGTGGAATAGGAAATGCTTCATTTCAACTATTCTTAGATAACATAGCGATTACCGATACCATTATTGTCCCGCAGGGAGAGGATTGGGACACGTATAGTTTTATAGATGGAAAAACTAAAAAAGAGTTGCCTGCAGGTAAACATGTTTTAAAAGTAGCGATTACTGGGAGCTATGTGAATCTCGATTGGATTTTGTTTGCTAAGGATTTATTGCCGTCTACTATTCCTAGCGTTCACTCTTCATGGAACTCTGCTGTTTCTCAAAATGCTGCTCTACATATTTACAATCTACAGGGTGCTCATCTTGGCTCTTTCTCTATGAGCGATGGACTAACTAAAGAACTTTTGATTTCAAAAATGCACTCGTCAAATTACAAGCCGGGGGTTTATTTTGTACGAAGTGGAAATGGTTCTATCAATAAAATGATTGAATTAAAAAAATAATATTATTCAAAGGATTGGGCATGTCTTTAAAAAAACTTATAACTACTTTATTTATTCTTTTAATTGGCTTAAGTACTTCTTATGCTCAATTAGAAGAATGGAATGGAAACCCCAAAATCTATGCCGTGAATGTATTAAAACCGCACGCAACGTCGATGCCCTATAGTACAATAGACGAAGCAAAGAAGGGAAACAGAAGGGGTTCCGAATGGTACCAGTCGCTAACTGGCACATGGAAATTTCATTTCGTTGAGAAACCATCTCAAAGGCATTCTAGTTTTTTTCAAGATTCTTTTAACGCCTCTTCTTTTGATGATATTGCTGTTCCAGGGTCGTGGCAAGTGCAGGGGTACGATAAGCCAATCTACACTAATGTCATTTACCCATGGAACAATACTGATTTTATTAATCCCCCTGCAGCCCCAACAAATTACAATCCAGTAGGGCATTATCGAAGAACATTTACGGTGCCAGCTAAGTGGAGTGGTAAGCGAATTCGTTTGCATTTTGAAGGAGTTGAATCAGCATATTATGTATGGGTTAATGGAAAGTATGTGGGTTATAGTGAAAACTCTTTTACGGGCCATGAATTTGACGTCACAAGTAATTTAAGGGCTGGTGAAAATAATATTTCAGTTCAAGTAT
>DUVD01000175.1 GCA_012841225.1 Fibrobacter sp. | reverse complement strand
GTGTCGAGACTAATCGTCATCGTTCGCTCTTCGGTTGACTCCCCTATGCGAAGCGTGTCGCAGAGATTTCGAGTATTGTTTGGACCCGGTTCTTGAGCGAAAAGCACTGAAGTCCCGAGTAGTATAATGAAAAGAAGATAACGCATAAAAGCCCCTTGTTTAACCTATCTATAAATGTACTCCTTAATGACTTTAAACGCCATTAAGGAGAAAGAAAAAACGAATTTATGTGTTGGCAATCAAAAAATCTTTGCAGGCTCTATTGTATTCTTTCAAATAGTCGCGCGCTTTTTGAGCCACCGCTTCTGGAACATAGCCAAATTCTTTTTCGAGAGTGCCCGCAGGTGCAGACGCGCCAAACCGAGTTAAACCGATTGTTTTTCCCATGCCACCAACAACGGGCTGAAAAAGAACCGGAAGGCCACTAGAAAAAGCAAGTGTTGGCCTCCAGGGCTCAATCACTTGATTTTGATAAGAAACAGGCTGCTTCAAAAAGAGATTAGGGCTAATCATAGAGATGGTTCGTACCGTTAAGCCTTCTTGACGCAAAATTTCTGCCGCATTATGATTCAAGAGGACATCGGAACCGTTTGCCACTAAGATCAAGTCCGGTTTTTCGCCCGACTTTGTGTTATCGCTCACTACATAAGCGCCACGCCTTGCAAGAGAAGAGCGTTCGTAATGAGAAAAGCCTTCTGGAGTAGGTAAGGTGTCTACGTTTTGACGTGTCAAAATAAGAGCAGTCGGGCTATCCGTGTTTTCAAAAGCCATTTCCCAAGCGGTCAAAGTTTCGTAAGCATCAGCTGGGCGTAAAACAAGCATCTCAGCCTTGCCATTCGATTTTGTTAAGTCTTCCAAAAGGCGAATTTGTGTTTCATGCTCTATTGGCTGATGCGTAGGGCCATCTTCACCGACCCTAAAGCTGTCATGAGTAAAGACATACTTGACGGGAAGCCCCATAAGGGCCGCAATGCGAATGGCGGGTTTCATATAATCGCTAAAAACAAAGAAAGTAGCGCAAATGGGATACAACCCGCCGTGAAGAGCAATGCCACAAGCAATAGCGCCCATGGTGAGTTCGGCAACGCCTACTTGTAAAAAAGCACCGCTGAAGTCTTTTGGAAGAAAAATACCAGTACGATCGAGAAATGCTTGTGTATTGTCGCTATTGGAGAGGTCGGCCGAGCTGCAAATAATGTTTTTGTAATTGTCGGCCAAGTAAGCGAGCACAGAACCAGAAGAAACGCGAGTAGCCACGCCTTCTTTAATGGGTAAATTAGACAGGTTTAATTGGGGCCCCTTGCCAGAAAGCCATGACTTAAGAGTTTCTGACTTTTCTGGTTCCGCTTTATCCCAATTGGCTTTTTTCTGTTCCCATATGCGGACTTCAGCGCGGAGTGCTTCCAAGCGCGCATCAAAAGCAGCGCGTACTTCTGGAAAAATTTGAAATGGGTTTTCGGGGTCGCCACCTAAGCTGCGAACCGTAGCGTCTGTAGAAGCGCCGGCAGCGTTGAGAGGCTGACCATGAGTGCTAACCTTGCCTTCAAAAGAAGTGCCGTCTTCGGCAATGGCGCCCTTAGCCATAGTGGTGCGACCAATGATTAAAACGGGACGGTCTTTTTCTTCCCAGGCGGTTTTGAAAGACTCACGAAGAATGGAAATATCGGAGCCATCGACATCAAGCACTTTAAAGCCCCAAGCTTCGTATTGCCGTGCGACGTCAAAGCACATCACATCTTTTGTTTTGCAAGAGAGCTGTACTTCGTTTGCATCGTAAAATAAAATCAAATTGGACAATTGCAAATGACCAGCCACACGACCTACGCCATAAGCAATTTCTTCTTGAACGCCACCATCAGAAATAAGCACGACTGTTTTGTGCGCGCCAATTTCACCAAAGCGTTCTGCCATAAAGCGTTCGCCAATTGCAGAACCAAGTGCCATGCCATGCCCAAGACCCAAAGGCCCAGATGAATTTTCAATTCCTTGGTGGACAGCGAGTTCTGGGTGACCAGGTGTATGGCTATGGAGCTGTCTAAAATCGGCTAAATCAGAAAGTTTTAAGCGATTGATAAGGGCTAGTTCCGAATATAGAAGAGGAGACATATGCCCTGGATCCATAAAAAATCGATCTCTTGCCATCCAATTAGCGTCGTCTGGATTAAAGCGTAAAAACTCAGCAAATAATAGTGTAATGGCATCAGCAGCGCCCATCGCTCCACCTGGGTGACCCGATTTTGCTTTTTGAACCATTGCCGCCGAAAGGATTCTCACATTGTCTGCTGCTTTTAAGATCAACTCATTTTGCACTAAAAAAACCTCTTTAAGGTAAATACATATTCCGTGATGCCAATCAGGCATTACGCGACGCAAATTTAATTTTTCTTTACCGTTTGTACAAGCGCTAAATCTCAAAAAACCTATATTCTTTATCATTCTTTGGTTTTTTATTTTGATTTAGAATTTTATTATGAAACCTACCCTTCGTTTATTCAAAAACTTAGCACACCCGATGGGAATCATCGGCACTGTGCTCGCTTTATTAATTCCCTTCACCATTTACCTTTTGCCAAACATCGGTCAAAAAGAGCTTATTCGGAGCGCAGACCTCCACCTCCCCATTTGGCTGTTCTTTTTTCAAATGGTAGCGATTATTGGAATTTTGATACATTTGCACCAAGATGCATTCCAATGGATTCGCGAGCACTTCCCTTCTAAGCCTCTTTTTTGGGCTCTAATTGGCTTCACGGCGATCGTTACTGTTTTTGCAGCTACTCAAATCGAGGCGAAACACCGCGTGCAAAGCGATGAAAGCGTTTTTTTAGCGGTTGCTCAAAACTTACACTACAATCATTCTTCTGGAACCTGCAATCAAGGCGAGTTTAAAAACGACAACCTCCAATGCCACATCGTTTCCAATAGTTTTAAAACCAAAGGGCAGCCGTTCTTGTACTCCATCGGCATGTTTCTTTTTGGCACCGATTTGCATTGGATTTTTAATGCACAACTGCTACTACTCGCCGCCTCAATTATCGTATTTTTTCTCGCCATTTTTGTGTGGACTAAAGAACCTCTACTCGCCTTCTTGGCGACAGTCTTAGTCGCGTCTCAGCCTACCATACTATTTCAATTCAGGGCCATGTCGGTAGAGCCGCTCTATTTCTTTTTGTCTGCACTATCACTGCTCGTCTTAAAGTGGGCACACGATAGAAACACATTAAGCCACTGGCTTTTGCTCGCTTTAGTCCTCGGTTTTTTCGCTCAAACTAGGCAAGAAACCGTATTTTGTTTATTTGCCTTTATCCTCTTTTCTCTTCCTAAATTATTAGAAAAAAAGGATTTTAAAGCACCTGGTTTTTTTCTAACGCTCTCTATTTTTACTTTACCGGCCTTATTAACTATCAGCTATTTTCAGGGTTACAGTTTCCAAGGAGGCACCAATAAAGCCCACGGTCACTTTTTAGAACACTTGGTTAAAAATTGGAATGTCATGACATTGCCGACTCAAAACGGAGAACTAATCAATCCGTTTCTAACCTATTTCAATTACCTATTTGTTTTTGGCGTTGCGTCTCTTGTTATTCTTGCCGTTCGTGAGTGGCATC
>DUVD01000174.1 GCA_012841225.1 Fibrobacter sp. | reverse complement strand
TGGCTCCACAAGCTATTTTTTCCAAATAAAAGCTGAAACATCATTATCACTGAAAAAATGATAATGATAATAAAAGCGATAGTGCTCTTTTTTTTCAGCAAAAAACTACTCCATTGGAGAGAAATGAAATTTAAATCTATTGCTAGTACCAGCGATACCTGCGATTTCCAATTCTGTTAATATAGATAAAAGTGTTGGTAGCTCGAAGGGGACTTTTTCTTGAAGTTCCTCTATGGTATAGGTGTATCCGGCTACTTTTTTTAGCAGTTCGTTCGCTTCTTCCGAAATAGATATACCTGCCTTTAACAAGGTGTCTTTTGTGGTTGCATCATGTTGAGTTACGCCGCAATAGTAGGCTAGGTCTTCCGGGGCAAATAGCGCCCTTGCTCGTCCACTTTTGAGTAGGGCATTGGTGCCTGCAGCTGTTTCTCTATTAAAATCACCGGGAATCGCGAGTAACTTTCTATTGTCTTTTAGGCATAATTCAGCTGTGATTAGGGCTCCTCCTTTGGCTCTGCTTTCGACGACTACGGTTGTTTTAGAGCAACCAGCAATAATGCAATTGCGCAAAGGAAACTGCCATTTGTTAGGGGCTGTATTACCTGGGTATAGGCTTAGCAAAGCGCCGCCCGAATCTAAAATTTTTTGGGCGAGCACTTCTCGTGAACCGCCTATTTTGGTTTCTAAACCTTGAGCTAAAACAGCAATAGTAGGCACGTTGTACTTTAAGGCAGCCTCGTGGCAGTAGCTATCAATACCCTGGGCCAAGCCAGAGATGACAACGGCATTAGTCCCTCGGAGGCTTTTTACTAATAAGTCGCATAAGAGGGGGGCGCTTGCACTTGGCCTCCGGGTGCCTACTAAAGCAATGCCGACGCTTTTTCTGTGTGGTAACGTCCCTTTTATAAAAAGATTTTTGGGGCAATGTTTTGATTTTTGAAGTTCTTCTGGAAACTCTTCGATAGAGAGTTCTCTGTTCTTACTATCTTGACCGTTCATGCAATACTCCTTTAATGATCTAATTGATATAATGAAACGCCTTCGCTCTCCAGAAGGCTGCCCTTGGGACCGCGAACAAGACACGCGCTCTTTACTTCCCTATCTTATAGAAGAGTCTTGTGAGTTCATCGATGCGGCCCAAGCAAACGATAAAACGCACATGTGCGAAGAACTCGGTGATGTCCTTTTACAAGTCGTTTTTCATGCGCAAATCGCCTCCGAAAGCAAAGACTTCACCATTGATCATGTTGTTCAGAGCATTTGTGAAAAAATGGTGCGTCGTCATCCTCATGTATTTGGTGACGCCACCGCTGCAGATTCTAACGCCGTATTACGCGAGTGGGAACGCATTAAATCTTCTGAAAAGAATAATATTGAAACGGCAGCATCATCTGCAATGGATAAGGTCAGCAAAAGTTTGCCTCCTTTAGCCCGTGCACAAGAAATGCAACGTCGTGCAGCCAAAGTCGGTTTCGATTGGAATCGAGAGGCGCCGGTTTACGAAAAGATATTAGAAGAACTTACAGAGTTTCGCCATGAAATGAAACTAGATAACGCCGAAAACCAAAATAAAGAAAAAATGGAAGAAGAGTTTGGCGATATTTTATTTTCTCTTGTGAATTGGTCACGCCATGTGGGGCTTAATGCCTCGACTGCGCTAATGCGTTCGAGCTCAAAATTTGAGCGCCGATTTCGTCAAGTCGAAGAGCTTGCTACAGGGCAAGACATGAAGGCGATGGGCTTAGAAAAACTAGACGCCCTTTGGGATCAGGTGAAAGCCAAAGAAAAAGCGCAATGCCTACTAAGTGAAGATTAAATTATTTGCGGTAAGGCCAATAAAAAAGACAATTAAATAACCATACCAAATAAGGGTGAGTGGGTAGTTTAGCGCCCGTTTGTAAGGGCTTGCTTCACTTTTATTTTTAACTGCAATGCGAACTAAATTTTTTTTAAGATAAAATCCGCAAAGGGTTATGCCAGCTAGAGTCACCAAGATGAGTAAGATTATTTTCAACATAAATTCAAAATAGTTATTTCTAAACTTATGGAAAAGAGTGGTTTTGGTTTAATTTGCTTTAGGGCGTTTTTCTGATTTAGTAAAGGCACTTCCCTAGCCAGATCGAATTACACACGCGAAAAACTCCATGTTTTTTAGTGTTTAACTTCAAATATGGTGCGATTAGGGCATTTGCCTCGCAATAAACGCTCAAAAACTGCCAAAAACATAAGTAGTGACTTGCAGTAACCGTTAAAAATTTCTCTATTTGGTAGCAATCAGGTCGTTCGTGTGAGCGAACCTTTCTTTTATGAGGTCTTTTTGAATAATCGGGAAAAATTAAATTCCCTCATTGCAGAAGTTTGTGAGTCTGTTGAAGTAGAACTTGTAGAATTAGATGAGTTTCAGGCAGGTAAACGAAAAGTTTTGAGGCTTTATATAGATAAGCCCGAGGGTGTGACTGTAGGAGATTGCACCCAGGTTAGCCGTCTCTTGTCGGCAGCACTCGATTTAGATGAAGAACTTATTGCAGAGTCTTATACGCTTGAGGTTTCTTCTCCAGGACTAGACCGGCCTCTCAAGTCTCCTGCTGATTTTAAACGCAATATAGGGCGGTTCTTACGCGTCGCCCGCAGCACTGGAAAGCCTGTCACAGGCATTCTTTTAAGTGCAGATGAACAAAATATAATGCTGGAATTAAAAGGGCACGCAGGTCAATTTCAAATCCCTCGATCCGAAATTCTTTCAGCGAAAGTAGATATTCAATTCTGACAAAAGGCTACTATGAAAAACGAACCTAAAACAAATTTAGTGGATGCGTTAAAATTACTAGTACAAGACAAAAACGTCGATGACTCCATTGTGACAAGCGCCCTCAAGGATGCTTTAATTTCGGCTGCTCGTAAATATTTGCAAATCAATAAAAAAATTGATGTTGATATTGATACCGAAACCGACGAAAT
>DUVD01000173.1 GCA_012841225.1 Fibrobacter sp. | reverse complement strand
TTCATCTTTTTGAGTTCCGATTTTTCCTGATAAATTTTTGACTTGAAACCAGTGAACACTATCATAAACAACGGAGTATTGTTCTGTGTAAAAATCAATGGCTTCAAGCTTCATGCTGTCTAGATTTAATTGAGCCGATGCGTTTATCTCTTCGTTCAGTTCGTTTATCGTCCTGAGTTTAGAAACAGTTAGGACTTTATCTTTAAGTTCACCAATAATTGAGAAGGGGATAGGTATATTTAATTGAGGAATTTGGTAAAGCGAGGAGTCCGAATAAAACTGAGCTTGTATGCCACTTAACCCTTTTCTTAAATCAGCGTGGACATCGATTTTTAAATCGGTTTTGGTGATTTCACCGGCTTTGGCGGGCAAAAACCAAGCCCCTTTTGCTTGCAACAAACCATTGAATGCTAAAGAAGAATCGATGAATCCATCTGACCATAATACGCCACCGTTTGAGGTCACATGAGAAAAGTTTAAGTGACGTTTTTGATTAAAAAGATCACTCAAAATAATTTGGGTGTTACCGTCCCAACCACCATTTCCAATTTTAAGAAATGCGTTGAGTTCGACTTTTTCTTTTTCTGCAAATAAGTGAAGTCGGTGAATGCTTAAAATATCTTCGGAGATACGATTAAATGCCACGTTTTGGAAATTAAGATTGCCCTGTAACCCAAACTCCTTGTTATAAGAAAGATCACCACTGAATGAAGCGCTTTTAAGGGTAGAGTCTTGAAGCGTTTTAAGTAAGAGTGGAATGTCAAACTCGTAAGAAGAAACCCAAGCGTGAATCACATCTACAGGTAAAAGGCCGGGGTTATTAGAACCATCTGGCAGAAGGAATGTGGCCTCTGCTTCGATATTATTTTTATTATGAGTGACTTTAGCCCTATGAATAAAAATAGTGTCTTGCTTTTGCTCGACGTCAAAACCGGCAGTGATTAAAAAATTATTCAGAGTCGTCTCTACTTCAATTTTAGCACTACCTTCATCATTATTAAAATTATTTTGCCAGTTGCCCGTGACCTTCCCAGCTACTTTATCTAGAATATTTGTTTTAGCTAAAGGGATTGTAGAGACGTCAATTTGATTGACTTCGGCGTTGATTTTGATACTGTCGGCAAAGTCGATCCAAGCACTAGCTCTACCACCACCGCTTTGTGTTAGGTCCCAAGAGGTGTGGGGTTGTAGTGAATCAGCCCAAATCACGTCACCAAAAAAGGAGAATGAATCTTTAGGAGCATAAATTTTACCATTAGAAAACAGAATCCCATCGGTATCTAGAACTAAGTCGGTTTTAACTGAATCCGCTTTCATCCCATAAGCGTAGTGAACAGGGGCGATAGTTACTTGTGCGTGTAGTTTTTTATTTTGAAAATATCCAGAAATAAGAGGGTGAGAATTTAAAATAAGATTACCGTTGCTCCAATCTAAAGCCCATGACTCTGTTGGTGAAATTTTAGCTTGATAGTCGATTCTTAAGTCCGAACTAAGATTTGATAATTGAGCTTTAATTTTGGAACCTCGCCTGGTCTCGAGGTCGGTTGCAATCGAATCTCCTTTTTTAATGGCCGAATTAATTTGAATATCGAGAGGCATGATTTGAGGGCCAAATTGAGCACTCATATTGCTAACCGAGCCTTCGAGTTCAAAATCAAAAGGCAAATCGAGTTTACCATTTAATTCAATTTCACCGCCTTCATCATTTCTTAATGTGGCTTTTGCTTTTAACTCTTTTGTGTTTCCTGAAAAAGAAACATTGCCTTTTAATGCTTCTAGTGGCCAGATCTCGCCTATAGCTAACTGCAACGTACCCTCATAGACTATCCCAGTGTGGTCTTGATTTTCTGCTAGTTTGGCTTGAACGGCTATTTGAGAAAAGACAGGGGCAGCACTGGGGATTGTGTTTTCTGGTAACCACTTCTCTAGATGCTGGACAAAGGCGTTTAGTTCTACCTTATAAGAGTGTAAGTCATTTTTAGGCGCATTGAGATTGAGCATGATACGGTCTTCAGGAGTTATAACTTCAAGCTCGGCGCCAACGTCTTGATTATCAAAATGGATAAAACCAATCAAGTCTACAGGTGATTCTAAGTGTGTTCCAGTAATATTTTTGATTGATAGTGCAACATTGCTTGGCGTTTCATTACTTATTTTTACCGATTGGGTTTGCCAAGAAAGAGAAGAATCTACTTCAATAGAGAGAGATTCAAAATCGAGGAAGACTTGAATTGGAATGGTAAAGGTTGGGATTTTAATAGAATCTAGAGAAAAAGGCGTTGAGGAGGAATCTGTTTTGGAGTTTACGCGCAGTCGAATAGGGTTTGTTTTTAATAATACAGAGCGTTTGCTCGATAGGATATTGTAAACTCGTAGGTGAGGGGACTCAATTAAAACAGAAAAGTCTGGACTAGAAACTCGAACTGAATCCCATTGATGAGAAAAAAAATGATTTCTAGAGTAATTATAGGGTTCTATGGTGATTGAACCATAAGTCTGAGTTTTTTCTAGGAAATGATTAAGCAAAAGCGAAACAGACCAAGCCGCCAGAAGAAGACAGCTCACAAAAATCGCAAAAAAAGCGATTGCAATCAGTCTCCTGGGCCAGGTTTTCTTTTTAGGAGGCTGTAGTTGGGGTTCAGTTTTATTAAACAACGCCTTTAATATAGTTAGAATATGTATATTTTATTTTTAAAATAGTGAACTTTGGTTAATCATTCTTCTATGTGAGGACGCAAATGAATTCAAGAAGATTTCTTTTTATTTCAATAATCTTATTGACCCTTATAGGTTGCAACTCTTTTGGAAACAAAGAGGAGTTGGTGGCTCGAATCGGAGGAGAGAAGGTTTTCCTATCAGATCTAGAATTGTCACAAAAACTTGAAAATGTGAACAAAAATTCGACACGATTTGCGGAAATATTCAATGAAGTCATTTTAAAAGAAGGAATGGCGGGGCTTGCTCGAACCACCTACCCCGGTATTTCGGCACTTGTTGAGACTGAAATACAAACTGCTGACACGCGTCTACTAACCATGGTTTATCAACAGTATTTTATTGTCGAAATGCTAGGTTTTAAGCAGAATGAACTCCAAAAGTATTATCAAGCCAATAAAGACTCGTTTCCTTTGGATTCACTACAAACATTTAATGACATACGCGGCGCTGTGGCTAAAAAGCTTTATCTAAAAACGCACGCCGATTCGCTAAATGTTTTTATAGAAAAAAAACTAGTTGACTATGCTCAACCAGCTGCAGCAGAAGTCTTTTACGTTAAATCAAACAGTCTAAAAGAATCAGAAGAAAATGAAGCGGCTATTCTGGCTAAAAAACCACTGGAATCTATTGAAGGTGCGGTAACAATTAATTTGAACGAAAAGATGAACCATGAGTTCTTGAATCAAAAAGAATTTGCCCGGTTGATTTTTGGCGACGCTGCATTGAGCGTCAACGCAGATCCAAAAACAGAAATTCTCGTGGGTGCAGCAGGTGACACTTCTTATGTTACAATGCAAGTCCTTTCTCGTGTAGACAGGGTGGAACCCTCTTTAGAAGATCATTTAAGCGAAATTCAACGTCAGTTTATTGACGCTCATGTCCAAGAAATTATTCGTGGTAAGTATGGGGAACTTCAAAAGAAATTTGCCATTGAAAAACAACCGATTGACGAATCTTATGCTAAAAAGTATTATGACACTCATACAGAATTGTTCAAAACCTTGCCAGGTTATAGCCTATATCATATAGAGAATTCAGACTCAGCTCTCCTGCAAAATGAAGTTTTTAACCAAGTGTCAAGCCTTTCAGATTTTAAGAAAAAGGCCGCCAACTTGAACCAAAATACATTCACCAAAGAACTTGAAGGCTTTGTAGGTCATGTTAAAAAGAGCCATAGCTTACCGTACGGAATAGGATTAATCCCCCAAGTGTTTAATGAATTCGAAGGCAAACCAGTGGGTTCAGTCTCTTCTGTTATAAAGGCTGCTAACACAGGAAAGTACCATGTTTTCTACTTAGAAAAAGAGATCCCTTCTGAAAGAAAATCATTTGACCGCGTGAGCGCCTCTATTCAAGAACAACTTCAAAGTGAAGAGAATATCGAGCTCGACTCTTCTTTCGTTTTAGTGGCTTCTGAAGGTAAACCTTTAATCAGAGAAAAAGACCTGCTTGCCTTACGTTCAGAAATCCCAGAGTCTCAGCGTCGAGCCTTTAGACGCACTAAAATTATCGACCTACTAACGCAGTGGGCTACATTTGCATTAGAAGCAAAGTCTTTAGGGCTCGACAAGTCTTGGGAATATAATGCATTTATTCGCCAAACCAGACGCGATGCGACAAATCAACACTTTAGGGATTCTTTGAAACTAAAGAGCGAGTTTCCAGAAGAACAATTAGAGTCTCTTTACAGTGAAGTAGGGCAAATTATTGCACCTAATGTGAGTTACGAAGACCTTAAACCTCTTTTAAAAGTCTATTTGAAAACTCCAGAAATAGTTCTTAAGAGAGAGTATTTCTTCAAT
This sequence comes from Fibrobacter sp., assembly GCA_012841225.1. GTDB lineage: Bacteria > Fibrobacterota > Fibrobacteria > Fibrobacterales > Fibrobacteraceae > Fibro-01. Next base: position 13,557 of record DUVD01000173.1, on the reverse strand, counting down.
CAAGAGTCCTATAACTCGTTTAGCAACTTTGAAACGGCACGCAGCATGATCTTTAAAAACATCGCCTCTATTGAAGAACGAAACCAATGGAAGCGCTTAGAAAAAGAAATGTGGGTGAAATATAAAGTCACTGTTTACAATGACAAAATGCCATCATTAAAAACAATACTTTCTTCTGACTCTCTTGTACTTGAAGCAGATAGCCTTTATAAAAATCGGCAATTAAATGAAGCACGTGTTAACTGGGAATTGATTCGCTCTATTTATCCAGACAATGAAGATCTATTTAAAAAAGCCACTTTTGAGATTGCCACTATTGATAATGAAACTGAAAATTACCAGGCCGCAGAGTCTGAGTATAGAGTGTTTTATAGTATTTGGCCAAACGACCCAGCTGCCGAAAAGGCTTTGTTTAGTCGCGCTTTTGTTTTGAATGAAAACTTGAAACGAGATTCTGTAGCCCTTTCTCTTTTTAAGGAATTTCAGGTGAGATTCCCTAAGAGTGAGCTTAAAGAGTCCGTTGATTGGCTCATTAAAAATATTGAATCAAATGGAAAATTGGCCGAAGAGCTTGTAGAAAAAATTTCTCAGGCGGAAACAATCGAGTCTTATGATTCGACTTCAACAAAAAAAGAGAAGTAACTAAAATTTTATTTGGGGAGTCTTTTTTAAGGCTCCCTTTTTTACTTATATTTGCACAACACAACAAGGTGGTATTCTATGGAAATGACTTTTGCTATGATTAAACCGAACGGCGTCGCTTCGGGCTTAGTCGGGCGACTTATTGAACGTTACGAGAGCGCAAGATTGTCGGTTTGCGCTATTAAAATGCACCAGATGACCTCTGCCGATGCAAGAGGCTTTTATGCAGAACACGTCGAAAAATCTTTTTTTGGTGAACTTGAAGAATACATGACTAAGGGACCTTCAGTGTTGCTCGCTCTTGGTGGTGAAAATGCGATTGCTAAAGTCCGCGCCATTAATGGTGCTACCAATCCAGATAAATCCGAGCCAGGCACAATCCGTCATGATTTTGCGCCTTCTATGACCGAAAATGTCGTTCATAGCTCCGATGGCCTTGAAAGCGCTGCTCGAGAAATCGCTTTCTGGTTTAAAAAAGAAGAAATTTATGCTTACGAAGCGGCAAGTCAAAAAGCTTGTTTCGTGATTGGCAAATAGTCAAGCCGATTTTAAGGAGATATATCAATGGAATGGATTATAACTTACCTCACGTCCTCTATAGGCAAGAAACAAATAATGGGATTTACAGGCGCTATTCTCGCTATGTTTATCTTAGGGCACATGATTGGCAATATTCAGCTAATCAACCTAGATCCTCTTGCTGCGCAGGCCTCTTACAACGCTTATGCGGAACTCCTAACAGGCCACAAGGCTTTTATCTACACGGTAGAAGCGGTAATGGGTTCTGTTTTTCTTTTGCATATTTTTTTGGCGGTCACTTTAAAGCTTCAAAATAAAAAAGCACGTGGCAGCATTGATTATGATGTAAACGCAAGAAAAGGCAAGAAGTCATTTGCCACTTTTACCATGATTTGGTCTGGTTTATTTGTAGTATTCTTTTTAGTGACTCATTTAATATCATTAAAATTTGGAGAGTACTTCTTTTATCAAAATGCTGAGGTTGCTGGAGGCAAAGTAGTTCGCGATATGTGGCTCACCACGGTTATTGCATTTGCTGATATCAAATTCTCTGCATTTTATGTTATAGGGATGTTTATTATTGGACTTCACTTATTTCACGCTATCTCTTCCGCATTCCAAACACTTGGTATTGCTCATCAAAAATGGACTCCATTTATTGAAGCTCTCGGTGTTGGTTATACACTTGTAGTCTCTTTAGGTTTTGCTATAATCGCGGTCGCTTGTTTTGTTTTATCAAATAAACCAGAAACACAAGCCTTGATTGAAAAATCACGCGACATTGGTAAACAAAAAATGCTTGAAGAGCAAAAAGTCTTAGAAGACGCTAAGAAGGGCGCCTTCATTTTGCCTTCTGCGATAGAAAATAAATCAGTTTCTTATGTTTTTGAAATGAACGGAGGCCGTTAATGATTCTCGATTCTGCAATTCCTAGTGGTCCGATTGGCGAAAAATGGACGCGCCATAAATTTGAACTTAAACTCGTGAATCCTGCCAACAAACGCAAATTTAGTGTTATCGTTGTTGGTACGGGTCTTGCTGGCGCTTCCGCCGCCGCCTCTCTTGGTGAATTAGGCTACAATGTAATGGCGTTTTGCACTCAAGATAGTGCTCGTCGCGCTCATTCTATTGCCGCTCAGGGCGGTATCAATGCCGCTAAGAACTACACCAACGATGGTGACTCTGTTTACCGCTTGTTTTATGATACTGTAAAGGGTGGCGACTTCCGCGCTCGTGAAGCCAACGTTCACCGCTTGGCCGAATGTTCTAACCTGATTATTGACCAGTGCGTAGCTCAAGGCGTTCCTTTTGGAAGAGATTATGGTGGTCTTTTGGATAACCGTTCTTTTGGTGGTGCCCAGGTCTCCCGTACATTTTATGCTCGTGGGCAAACAGGACAACAGCTTTTAATTGGTGCTTACCAAGCGATGATGCGTCAAGTTGCTAAGGGCTCTGTAAAGATGTTTCCTCGTCGCGAAATGCTCGATCTTGTTGTTGTCGATGGCAAGGCTCGTGGTATTGTGGTTAGAAACCTTGTTACAGGCGAACTCGAAAGCCATGTTGCCGATGCAGTTTGCCTTTGTACTGGTGGTTACGGAAACGTGTTCTACCTTTCTACAAACGCTAAGGGTTCTAACGTTACAGCAGCTTGGAGAGCGCATAAGAAAGGCGCTTTGTTTGCTAACCCATGCTACACGCAAATTCACCCTACTTGTATTCCCGTTACCGGTGACCATCAATCGAAATTAACGCTTATGAGCGAATCTCTTCGAAACGATGGCCGTGTTTGGGTTCCCAAAAAAATTGGAGATACTCGTTCTCCAGATCAAATTCCAGAAGAAGAACGCTTCTATTATTTAGAAGAAAAATACCCCAGTTTTGGCAACTTAGTTCCTCGTGATGTAGCGAGCCGTAACGCTAAGACCATCTGCGACAAGGGCATGGGTGTTGGCCAATCCAAATTGGCTGTATATTTAGACTTCTCTGACGCAATCAAGCGCCTTGGCGCTTCTGCTGTTAGTGCTAAGTACGGCAACCTATTTCAGATGTATGAAAAAATCACCGACGAAAACCCCTATAAAACCCCTATGCGCATTTTCCCTGCTGTTCATTACACCATGGGCGGCCTTTGGGTGGATTATAATTTGATGAGCACCATTCCCGGTTGCTTTGTTCTCGGTGAAGCAAACTTCTCTGATCACGGCGCAAACCGCCTTGGTGCATCTGCATTGATGCAGGGCCTTGCCGATGGTTACTTTGTGCTTCCTTACACCATTGGTGGTTACTTTGCGGGTACGAAACTCGATAAGGTTACTGCTTCGGCCCCGGAATTTGAAGCAGCCAAAAAAGAAAATGAAGCTCATATCCATAAGCTTTTAAATGTGAAGGGCAAACGCACTGTAGCTTCTATTCATAGCGAACTCGGCCATATCATGTGGGAAAACGTGGGCATGGGTCGTAATCAGGCCGGATTGGAAAAAGCCTTAGCTGAAATTCCCGCACTCCGCGAAGAATTTTGGAAGAACGTCAATGTTCTTGGTGGCGAAGGCTCCTTTAATCAGAACCTTGAACATGCTGGCCGTTTGGCAGACTTCTTGGAGTTTGGTGAACTCATGGCATTAGATGCTTTACATCGCAAAGAATCTTGTGGTGGGCATTTCCGTGAAGAAAGCCAGACTGAAGAAGGCGAAGCAAAACGCGATGACGAAAACTTCTGTTATGTTGGCGCTTGGGATTATAAAGGTGTTGGAGTTAAGCCAGAGCTTACCAAAGAGCCTTTAACATTTGATAACGTTCACCTTGTGACCCGGAGTTATAAATAATGAGTGGTAATATGAATTTGACTCTGAAGATTTGGACTCAAAAAAACGCCAAATCAAAAGGACAGTTTGAAACCATTAAAATAGGCGGCATTTCTCCGGATATGTCTTTCCTTGAAATGCTTGATACTGTAAATGAGCAACAAATGAAAGAAGGCAAAGAAGGTTTTGCTTTCGATCATGACTGCCGTGAAGGTATTTGCGGTATGTGTTCGCTCGTTATTAATGGTTTGCCTCATGGGCCAGATAATCTCATCACCACTTGCCAATTGCACATGCGCAAGTTTAAGGATGGGGATACTATTGTAATCGAACCTTGGCGTGCTTCTGCATTTCCCGTTATTAGGGACTGCGTTGTAGACCGTTATTCGTTTGACCGTATTATTCAAGCTGGTGGTTTTATAAGTGTCAATACTGGCTCTGCTCCAGACGCTTCGGCTATTGCTGTTCCTAAAGACCAATCGGAACGTGCTTTTGATGCAGCGGCATGTGTAGGCTGTGGCGCTTGCGTGGCTGCTTGCAAAAACTCCTCTGCAATGCTTTTTGTGGCGGCTAAAGTTAGTCACTTAAACTATTTGCCTCAAGGTAAAGTGGAAGCAAAGAGACGCGTGCTTGCAATGGTTGATCAGATGGATAAAGAAGGGTTTGGCAACTGCTCTAACCTTTACGAATGTGAAGCCGCTTGTCCTAAGGGAATAACTGTCGATTTCATTGCTAAAATGAATCGCGAATACCTTGGTGCAACAGCGATTTATGCCGAAAAGGTTTACGGCGAAGAAATGTAATCCCTTCGTCTACATATAAATTAAAGAGCCCTCTTTTTGAAAGAAGGGCTTTTTTTCTTTTAATGTTGTTCAATAGGCTTAAAAAAGTAATGAGGAGTGGACTTTAAGCCTTAAGTTTATGCTTTTTCCTCCCTACTATTCTTTTTTTTTCTATTTTACCCACGTATGTTTACAGGAATAATTCAAGCTACCGGAAAAATACTCGCCTTGGATTGGCGAGGAGATGCATTAACGATGCGTCTTTTGTCTACTGCCTTTTTTAAAGACAGTAAAGTGGGAGATAGTGTCGCTAACGATGGTGTCTGCCTCACTATTGAGTCTTGCACTGACGACGAGGCTACTTTTTGCTTAATTCATCAAACAGTTCAAAATACTTCTTTTAGCCAAGCTAAAGCAGATGATTTGATCAATTTAGAATTGCCTTGCACGCCACAAAGTTTAATGGGCGGCCATTTTGTAATGGGTCATGTAGATAGCACCGCCAAGGTAGTCTCCCTCTTTAAGCGCGAAACAGGAGTGGAAGTCGAACTTGAAATTCCTAATGATTTGCGACGTTATATTATTCGCAGAGGTTCTGTTACGTTAAATGGTATTAGTCTCACTGTAGCAGAAAAAACGGAAGCGGGTATAGTCGTTGCCATTATTCCAGAAACTATTTTGAAAACCAATTTAGCCCACTGGCAAATCGGTACCCTGATTAATGTTGAAGTCGACATGATCGGTAAGTATGTAGAAAATTATTTAAAGGAAGCAAAACTTGTTGAATACGATTGAAGAAGCCATTGAAGATTTTCGACAGGGAAAATTTCTCGTTGTAGTCGATGACGAAGATAGAGAAAATGAAGGCGATTTTATTATTGCCGCAGAGAAGGTGACTCCCGAGGCTGTTAACTTTATGCTTAAAGAAGGCCGTGGTGTGCTATGCGTGCCGCTTTCGCTTTCTCGTTGTAAGGCACTCAACTTAGCTCCTCAGACCCAAGAAAACACATCCATGCTTAGTACGCCGTTTACGGTGATGGTAGATAAACTCGAGGGTTGCACCACTGGAGTTTCCGCTGCAGACCGTGCCGCTACCATTCAAGCACTTGCAGACCCTAATTCTACGCCAACGACATTTGGCCGTCCGGGGCATATTTCTCCTTTGTACGCACAAGATGAGGGCGTTCTTCGTCGTGCGGGTCACACTGAAGCAGCCGTTGATTTAGCCAGGTTAGCTGGATTTGAACCAGCAGCTGCTCTCATAGAAATCATGAATGAAGATGGCACTATGGCTCGCATGCCTGATTTAGAAAAGATTGCTAAAAAATTTAATTTAAAACTAATTTCAATTCGTGATTTAATTGCTTATCGGCTCCGAACAGAAAAATTAATAGAGCGTATCGCCACTCCTGATATACCTACCAAATATGGTGACTTTCAAGTTTACGGTTACCGTGCCACTACAGACGGGATGGAGCATGTAGCTTGGGTCTCCGGTAATCCCGATTTTTCTAAACCAGTTTATGTGCGTGTCCATAGTGAGTGCTTAACTGGAGACATTTTTGGTTCTAAGCGCTGCGATTGTGGCGAACAGTTAGATTCAGCTATGCAATTTATTGGAAAAAATGGTGGCGTCTTTCTTTACATGAGAGGGCATGAAGGTCGTGGCATTGGTCTTTGCAATAAATTAAAAGCATATGAACTCCAAGAACAAGGGTTAGACACTGTAGAAGCCAATCTCAAATTGGGTTTTAAATCGGACCTGCGAGATTACGGCATTGGGGCGCAGATTCTTGCCGACATTGGTGTTCGACAAATTAAGCTTTTGACAAATAACCCAACTAAGGTCACAGGAATTAAAGGTTATGGTTTAGAAATTGTAGAACGCGTCCCGATAGAAATTAAACCCACCGACGAAAATCGTTTATATTTACAAACTAAAAAGAGTAAAATGGGACACGTGTTGCATTTTTCCGAAAAGGAATTAAAATCATGATGAACATCAATGTAACCGAATTTGAATCAAGCCTTTCTGGAAAAGGTTGCCGTATCGCTATTGTGCTCTCTCGCTTTAATGAGATGATTACAGAGTCTTTACTTTCTGGTGCGCTTTCTAAGTTAAAAGCCTTAGGCGTCTCTCCCAATGACATTGTCCTAGCAAGAGTGCCAGGTGCATTTGAAATCACGGGCACTTGCCGCCAGCTTATCGCCTCTAAAAAATACGATGCGATTTTGACTTTAGGCGCGGTGATTCGTGGAGAAACCCCTCATTTTGATGTGGTGGTGAATGCGGTTGCCGGTGGGGTAGGAGAACTAGCAGCAAAAAGCGATATACCCGTTATTTTTGGAGTGCTTACCACTGATAATGTTGAGCAAGCGATGAATAGAGCTGGCTTAAAATCAGGAAACAAAGGCGCTGACGTTGCTGAAGCGGCGATCGAAATGATTAACCTATATAAGAAAATTAAATGAGTACAATAAGTAAAAGACCTTCACGTGTTTTTGCAATGCAACTTTTATACGCTATGCAAATAACAGCTGGCACTCCAGGAGAGTGTCTTCTTGGTGTTTTAGAAAGCCAACCTATTCACGACGACATGAAAAAATATGGCATGTCATTAGTGGATCTTGTGCTTGAACATCGAGAAAAACTATTGGAAATTATGGATGAATTATCGCATAGCTGGAAAACCGATCGAATGCCTATTTTAGATAAAATGATTTTAGAAGTGGCACTTGTTGAGTTTCTTTATAAAAAAGATACCCCCGCTAAGGTAATTATTCAAGAGGCTGTTCAAATAGCTAATAAATTTAGTACTGATGATTCAGCTCGCTTTATCAATGGTCTTTTAGATTCTTATGCTAAAAGCAATAAAATGATTTTAGATCAAAATTCTGGACAGGAGTAAGACGTGTTTAAAAATGATAAATGGATTAAACATTTAGTTGCCGGCTTTACCGCTTTAGTGGCATTTGTTGTTTATATGATGACGATGGCGCCTACGGTAAGTTTTTGGGACTGTGGTGAGTTTATAGCCTGTGCAAATACCCTAGGCATTCCTCATCCTCCAGGCACGCCTTTTTTTGTTTTTTTTGCTAGGGTAATTATTATCATATTGCCTTTCGTCGAAGAAATTGCCAAGCGAGTCAATTATATTTCGGTAGTGAGCTCGGCCGCGACGGTTTACCTCATCTCCCTTTTTGCTTGGGATTTGCTAGCTAAAGTTCTTTCTAAGGACAATTTGGCTAGTAAATTAACTAAGTCAACTCGCTATATTATTCTTGGTACTGCCGGGTTAGTTTCTGGTTTTCTATTGACATTCTCCGATACCTTCTGGTTTAACGCTGTTGAGGCCGAAGTATATGGCACCGCCATGTTCATTTTGGTTCTCATTTCTTATTTGGGCTTAGTTTGGTATGATCGTCGCCACAAAGTACAAAGCGACCGTCTTTTAGTATTTGTATGCTATATCGCTTTTTTAGGAGTGGGCGCCCATTTATATACCATGCTCACTATTCCAGCTCTTTTTCTTTTAATAATGATTGCAGACCCTCATAAAATCAAAGAAAGATGGCCCATTTGGATTACTGGTACACTTCTTTGTTCCGTTATCTACTATGTATCTGGTTTTATCTCAATTTCTTTAGTTTTGCTTGTTGTTTTATCTGTCTTGACTTTAATGAAGCCTTTCTCTGTCAAGGTCATGCGAAATGTGCGCCTTGCCTTATTCTTCGCTTTTGTCGCTTTGATCGGCTATAGCACACACTTATATATCCCAATTCGTTCCGAATTAAATCCGATTATCGATGAAAATAATCCAGAAATAAATATCCGAGATGAACAAGGTAATTTGCAGCTTGGCAATTTGCTGAAAGCAGAGAACTGGGTTGCTTTTAACGACTTTATCGAGCGCAAGCAATATGGCTCAGAAAGCATGATTTCTAGGGCTTTCTATCGTCGTGGTCAACTTTCTCACCAATTATTGAGCTTCCCCAATATGGGTTATGGTGGCTATCAAATTGCTCAATATTTACCGTTTGATGTAGGTGGGGTAAATTCCTTTAAAGGACTTTATTCTTTTGATGCATCCGAAAATCAACCTCAAAAGCGCATGGGGATAGAATTTCCTACCCAAATGGCCGCCATGGGCGACAACACTTTCGTTCAACTTATTTGGTTTTTGCTCTTCAATGGCTTGATAGTCGCTACTTGCGTATTTATCTACCGTAGGCACAGCAAGATGGGCATATATCTCGCTACGCTTTATGTGCTTTCTTCTTTTGCACTCTTATTTTACATCAACTTTGCCGATGGCACGAGAATGGAAAAGCGAGACTATGATTATTGGACTAAAGCAATGTCGCGCAATGTGTCTGACTTAAATCGAACAGGCACCACTATTTCTTCGGTTCCGAATCCTAATGATTTGATCGATATGCGTCAGAACATTGAAGGAACTAAGCAATTGGTGGCCAATCTTCGTTATAGAAACGCAGAGCCCTCAAAAATTGCTGCTGCGGAAGTACGTTTGAAAGGCTTTGAAAATTCTAACACTTGGCAAAACTGGAAGCTTATTGAAAGTGCATACGCTCGAGTAGGCCAACAGCCACCATTTCCAGAACCGGTTCATTTAGAAGTACGCGAACGCGACTATTTTTATTCTCCTGCATTTATTTTCATGAGTTTAATTTTTGGCGTTGGTGCCGGCATTTTAGTCCTCTTAGTGGCACTGGCCAACATCACATTAACGATTCCTGTGGCTGCTGCTTTAACTCTCGTTTCTTTTTTAGTGCCCTGTCTTTCTAATTATGAAGAGCACGATCGCTCCGGACTTTGGGTCCCTTGGGATTATGCTTTTAATTTATTGGAAAGCTGCAGGCCTAATGCGATTTTATTTACGAATGGTGATAACGATACGTTTCCACTCTGGTTCGCCCAAGAAGTAGCAGGCGTTCGCAAAGACGTGCGCGTGGTTAACTTGAGCCTTGGGAACACGGATTGGTATATCAAGCAAATGCTTGAGAACGAACCTATCCTTAAATTGAGTTACGATAAAGAAGCGATTGATCGCGATATGGTTATCACAAGTGGTTCAGATAACAATCCAAACCATTTGACGGCGACTTGGGTCAAAAAAGCCGAGACTTTAATTCCAGTTCTTGAAAAGAGAATCCAAGAAATGGAGAATTCAGATTCGAGCGATGATCTTGTTCCTCTGGATAGCGCTAAACTAATGCAATTCAAAGTCATGCTTCAAGTTTACACCGCCTTTAAGGAATGGCAAGAACGCACTGGGTCTGGTTTGATGTTAACTCAACATAAGCTGGTTATCGACTTAGCTATTAGCAACATGGATCGACCTATACACTTCTCTACTACTGTTGGCGCTTCCAACTTTATGGGTCTTGAAAAATACATGGTGCAAGAAGGCTTAATTTACAACTTTATCAAAGGCGATCTAACTTCACGTCAGAACGAATTTGATATCGAGCGTTCAGGGTATCTCATCGATAGTGTCTTTATGTATCGCTGTTTAGGAGACGGCTCTTGCTTTATCAATACCGAAACAGAACGCTTGCTATCGAGCTATACTTCGCTTTACTTACAAGTTGCATTTAATCTGCGTGAAGAGATTGTTAAAATTCGCAAATCCGGCCCTTATACCTTAGATAAAAAAGACCAAGTGGATCAAAAATTAAAACAAGCTGTGCATTACTTAGAAAAAGGGATGTACCAGTTTCCTAAAGAATGGCGCTCATACTGGGCTGCGGGTTTTGTATTTGAAGCCGCTGGTCAATATCAAAAAGCGGTGGAGTACTTGAAAAAAGGCCTTATTAATGTGCCAGAATACGAGGAACAGGGACGAGCTCGCATAGAGATGAGCATCCAATCCCTTCAAGGCATGCCCGATGCGCTTCTTGTAACGGACCCGGTTCCTGAAATTCCTGTTGATACAGCTGTAAAACATAAAGAATCGTTATAGAGAGAAGCATGGATTTAAGCATTGTTATTCCTATTAAGGATGAAGCCGAAAACCTATTAGGTTTGCTCGAGGAGATCACTTCAGCGATCAATCCTACTGGTTTTTCTTATGAGGTTATCGTTATAGATGATGGTAGCCGAGATTCTTCTTGGGAAGTTTTAACGGCACTCATTGAAAAATTTCCTTTTCTTCGGGCTTATCGCTTTCAATTTAATTGTGGAAAAGCAGCGGCTCTTTCTTTAGGTTTTTCTAAAGCAAATGGCTGCTACGTCGCTACTCTCGACGGCGATTTGCAAGACGATCCTTTAGAAATTCCAAAAATGATTACCCTGCTCGAGAGTGGTTATGACTTAGTTTCTGGTTGGAAAAAACGTCGCCATGATCCTTGGCATAAAACGTGGCCATCTAAGTTTTTTAACTTGACTGTTTCTCTCGTTTCTGGTCAGCGTCTGCACGACTTTAATTGTGGCATAAAAGTCTATAGAAGTTCGGTAGTGCGCTTTATCCCTTTATACGGTGACTTTCATCGTTTCATCCCAGTAATGGCAAAGTGGCAAGGGTTTAGGATCACAGAGATGCCCGTTGTACATAGAGCTAGAGCGCATGGCGTTTCTAAGTATGGCGTTTCACGCTTAGTCTCTGGTTTTTTAGACTTGCTTACCCTTTTATTCTTAAAAAGTTTTGGAGCAAAACCACTTCACTTTTTTGGTTTAATAGGCATGTTGTTTGCTCTTTGTGGAATGTCTATTTTTGGTTATTTTGGTGTAGAATGGTTACAAACTGGTGCTCTGCATGTGCGTCCTCTTCTTTTGATGGGAGGCTTTTCTCTTGTGATGGGTGTGCAATTTGTTTCTCTTGGTTTACTTGGAGAAATGATGAATGGAAACAAAAAGCAAGTTTACCCCGTGGCCGGCATGCTTCCCAATCAAAAATCTTGTCGGGAGGATTGTAATGATATTTCCTAAAAGCTTAGTCATTATTCCAACTTATAACGAAAAAGAAAATATTCCTTTTATCTTGCCAGAAATTTTAGCACAGCACGATTGTTTGGAGATTCTCGTTGTAGATGATAACTCCCCAGACGGCACTGGCGATATTGTGAAAAAAATGACGGAAGAAAACCCGCGCATTCACTTGCTACGCCGCCCAGGCAAACTAGGGCTTGGTTCCGCTTATGTCATGGGATTTAAGTGGGCATTAGAACATGATTACGAACGCATTTTTGAGATGGATGCTGATTTCAGTCACTCTCCTTCGGATTTGATACGATTTCTAAAAAAAGCAGAAACTGCCGATCTCGTCTTAGGCAGCCGTTATGTAGATAGAAAAATTAGCGTTGTCAATTGGGATATGAAGCGATTAATATTAAGCTACTGTGCTAATTTATACACTCGTCTTGTGACTAGACTTCCCTTGAGTGACGCCACAGGTGGCTTCAAATGCTTTAGAAGAGAAGCTCTTGAAGCGCTTAACCTCTCCGATATGAAAAGCGACGGCTATTGTTTTCAAATTGAAACTACTTTTAAAATATGGAAGAAAGACTTTCGAGTCAGTGAAATACCAATTGTTTTTACAGATCGCACCCGTGGCACGTCGAAAATGAGCGGGGGCATTATATCTGAAGCATTCTTTTTAGTACTAAAACTCAGGTTAGGTTTAGCCTAATGGCTTGTTCCGTTATTATTATAGCTTATAATTCGAGAGATTTTATACCTGCTTGTCTCGCCTCGGTGAGAGATGCATTAGAGGGCATAGACTCGGAGATTATTGTTTTAGATAACGGTTCTCCTGATCCTTTAATGAGTAATGTAAAAGAGATGTTCCCAGAGGTCATTTGGCTCGACTCTAAAGTAAATTTAGGCTTTGGTAAGGGCTGTAATTTAGCTGCAAAGCAGGCCACAAAATCTCATTTGTTTTTTATCAATCCAGATACGATTGTTTCTAAAACTGCTTTTACTAAAACTCTTGAATACATTATTAAAAAGCCGCAGGCGGGCCTAGTGGGTTGCCGCATTCTAAATGAAGATGGTACCCTTCAATGGGCTTGTCGACGTTCTTTCCCTTCTCCTTTAGCCGCTATTTTTAAGACCATTGGTTTAGCGACTCTCTTTCCTAAAAGTCGTTTTTTTGCCTCTTATAACATGACTTATTTGGATCCAGATCAAGAGACCGAAGTCGATGCTATCAGTGGCTCTTTCTTTTGTATTAGCAGTCAATTGTATAATGAACTCGAGGGCTTTGATGAGTCCTTCTTTATGTATGGGGAAGACCTAGATCTTTGTTTTCGGGCTAAGAAATTGGGTTATAAAAACTTTTATTTCCCAGAGACGAGCATTTTGCATTTTAGAGGCCAGAGCAGCAAGACGAGGCGTTTCAAATCTTACTTAAATTTTTACAATGCAATGATTATTTTTAATCGGAAGCATAAACAGTTTAACATTCCTCTATTTCTTGTCTCAATTGGAATTTTATTTGCTTCTTTAGTCGGTATTTTTTCGAGATTGATACCTCAATTTTGGAAGATGATTATTGATATCGGGATTATTTTTGCGGTGGCAGGCTCGGTCTCTTTAAAGTTCGCTTTATTACTTGCCTTTTCTATATGGTTCCCTTTGTTGTGCGCTAGGGAGTATTCTTCTCCTCGCTTAGATGGAGCGCGCCATTTAACTTATCTTTTCCCGGTGCTAGTGGGAGTTTCTTTATTCGCTCATTTCTATATGAAAGAATCTTCTGAATTTGTGCTCTCCATATTTTTGGCATTAGGGGGCGTGTTATTTTGGCGCCGACTTTGGTTTTGGGGACAGTATTTTTACCGTATTTTCTCTAAGA
>DUVD01000172.1 GCA_012841225.1 Fibrobacter sp. | reverse complement strand
TAAAAAAGCAGTCGTAAAGCCAGTTGCCGCAACGAAAAAAACAGTTGCGAAGCCAGTCGCTAAAAAAGCAGTCGTAAAGCCAGTTGCCGCAACGAAAAAAACGGTTACAAAGCCAGTCGCTAAAAAAAATGAACAAGCAATTACAAAAGAGAAGAAGGGGACAATCGTGAAAAAAACAGAACCTAAAAAAGCGGATATAAAAAAAGTCGAAGTAAAAGCGCCTGTCGCCAAAAAAACAGCGGCACCTAAAGCGGCACTCAAAACGGCACCTAAAGCGGCACCCAAAAAAGCAGTTACAAAAAAAATAGACGACGCTTCTCATTCCTTTGCCCCGGAATACTTAGTGCTAATGCAAAAAGACCCTAACTGGCTACAAGCATTTTGGGAAATCTCTGAATCGCGCTTGAAAAAAATACAAGCCGGAAAAGAAAAACTGGTCCTTCGCCTTTTTGACATCGCCTCTGACTTAACGGTGCGCCGTTCTAAAAAAAGACCATTCCGCGACATAGAGATTCCTGCGGATGCTCGTTCTTGGTACGTTCAAAATCATAATCAAGATGGTGGTTTTCATGCAGCTATTGGCACCGTTGGTTCCTCTAGCAACAACGCCGATGCCCATTTTAATTCGATTATAGAAACAGGCGAAATGCAGACCTTCAGCTTTGAAGGGATTCGCCCTAACACAGAAAACATGTTTTTTAAGGCCTCTTTAGGCACTGCTAAAATCGGTGGTGGCGATAGTTCTGGCGTTTCTAGCGCTTCAGCAGAATCATGGCTCCAGCAATTGGCGAGTTCTTCGGAATCGTTATTCTCTGGGGCGCTCTCGAGCGGTGCTTTAGGCTCCAATGATTCTAACGATAGCATCAGCTACGGCAAGGATTTTTTCTTGTGGGTAAAAACTCGCTTGATCGTTTACGGCGGCACACGCCCAGATGCGCACCTCCAAGTGAGAGGGGAGCCATTCCCTTTAAATGCAGATGGCACTTTTTCTCTAGAGATGGACTTGCCCGATTCTACGCAGGTTATTCCCGTGTTTGCAACAGATAAAGATGGCGATTTTCCAACGACGATCGTTCCTATTGTTGTAAAGCGTACGGAGTAAACTCGTTTTTATGGGTGTACCTGGTAAACTTTTACTTCTTTTACACGCGCATTTACCTTTTGTGCGTCATCCGGATCACGACCGGTTTTTAGAAGAAAATTGGCTTTTTGAAGCCATCTCCGAAACGTATTTGCCTTTAGTGCAAGTGCTGTTTCGTCTTTTAGAAAAAGGGGTTCCTGGCACCGTTAACTTGAGCTTTTCGTCTTCGCTTCTCGAAATGCTTACCGATCCTTTGCTTATAGAACGCTATTCTAAACACTTGCACAAACAACTTGCCTTAATCGAAAAAGAGCTAGTTCGCTTTCAAGACGACGCGGAAAAAATGACCGTGATTCGGTTTTATTACAACCGACAAAAGGCTTTAATTCACACTTGGGAAGAGGGCTGCAAAAAAGACTTGATTGCTTCTTTTAAGTTGCTCGAGAAATCCGGTATCTTAACGACTTTAACCTGCGTGGGCACACATCCTTTTTTACCTGCTTACCAAAGTGATACAGACGCTATTCGCCTCCAGCTTGCGGTTACCGTAAAGTGTTATGAAAACGCATTTGGAAAAAAGCCCAAAGGCTTATGGCTTCCAGAATGTGGCTATTTTGAAGGTTTAGATTATGTACTTGCCGAATTTGGTTTTGAATATTTTTTCTTAGAAACGCATGGTGTATTACTCGCGGACCCTGCACCAAAATACGGCGTCTTTGCTCCTATCAAAACGCCCGCTGGCCTTTATTGCATGGGTCGTGAACAAGTAAGCTCTGTAGAAGTATGGAGCCGTAAATCGGGCTACCCAGGACACCCAGAGTATAGGGAGTTTTTTAGGGACATTGCTTTTGAAAGAGAAAGAGAATACCTAGGCGAATACTTTTTTGCTGGCGACGCTCCTATTGAAACGGGATTAAAATACCACCGCATTACGGGCGGTGAACAAAAATTAATTTATCGCCCTTGGAACGCCATGCGCCTAGTCGAAAACCACGCACGTTTATTTATTGCCAATCGCGAAGCAACCTTCTCCGACTTAATCCCTCATATAGAAGGGCACTCGGCGAGTATCCTTTGCCCTTACGACGCGGAACTCTTTGGTCACTGGTGGTTTGAAGGGCCTTTATTTATTGAATCATTATTTGAACACGCTGCGGGCTCTCCATTATTAGAACTAGCTTCTCTTGAATTGGTAATGCATAGCTCTTCAGATTTAGGCACTCATAAACCGATATTTTCTTCTTGGGGAGAAGGCGGTTTTAGCAGCGTTTGGATGAACGACGCTGTACAAGATGCTTACCCGCGCTTCTTTAAAATGCGCTCATTGTGGAATCACCTTCGTTCTTTAAAACAAACTAAATGGTTGCAACGACTAGTAGCGCAAATGGCTCGTGAAATCCTATTGTTCCAAGCTTCGGATTGGGCTTTTATGATTCACAATAATTCAGCAGAGGGTTATGCTAAATCGCGTTTAGCAGAGCACTACGACAATGCTTTGCAGCTTTATGACTTAGCGCTTTCTAAAAACCCAGACAAAGAAGTTTTAGAAAAAATGGAAAAGAAGAATAATTTATTTCCTTGGCTTGGAGAACTTCTTTAGCCAATCATCTTCTTTGATGATATTATAAGCGTAACCTTGTTCTGTTAAAAACAATTGCCTATTCATCGCAAATTCTTGTTCTCTAGAATCTTGAGAAACCAGAGTATAAAAATGTGCAGACCCGCCGTCTTCTTTGGGACGAAGCACACGACCTAGGCGTTGAGCTTCTTCTTGACGACTGCCGAAGGTACCAGAAACTTGAATTAAGGTGTTGGCATCGGGAAGGTCAATAGCAAAGTTACCCACCTTAGATACAATCAAATGCTTGAGTATCCCATCGCGAAAGTCCTTGTATAATTTTTCTCGGTCGATGTTTGGCGTTTTACCCGTGATTAGAGGAATTTTTGTAGCCGCTGCAATGTTTTCTAACTGTTCGATATACTGGCCAATAATTAAAACGCAATCCTGATCCGCATTACAATGTTTGAGTATAGCCTTAACAACTTTAATTTTATTAGAGTTAGTGCTAGAAATTGTAATCTTATCGCGCTTGCTAGCTAAGGCGTATTTCATTTTTAATTCGGAGCTCATGGCCACGCGAACTTCGTTGCAATCGGCTTTAGCAATCCAGCC
>DUVD01000171.1 GCA_012841225.1 Fibrobacter sp. | reverse complement strand
GCATTAATTTTGAAGGCTGGGAAGCGATATGGGAAGAGAATGATTATGATGTGTCTTGGGTATACCAGACGCGGGCTTTGGACGAAGTATTCCCTTGGGATTTTATCCATGCTGGCGTTTCTAAAGCTTACCTAAAAAGCGAGTGGTTAAAAGCCTTTGAAGAGAACTCAGAACCAGTGCCTAATTGCAAGTGGGGCGACTGTCAAAAGTGTGGCATTCCCGGAATAGGAAAAGACATTAAGCTCGCCTCCGCGCCCGTTAAATACGCCGCACCAAGCCGAAGCCCTGAAGAGATCAAAACTCTTTTAGAAAGTCGAAAAACCACCCAAGGAGAAGGCTACCTTTATAAAATCACCTTCGAGAAAAAGGGACTCAGTCGATTTTTGCCACACCAAAACACAATGAGCTTTTTTGAAAGGGCTTTTTTCTGCTCAGACATTCCCATTAAGTTTAGTGAAGGCTTTAGCCCCAAGCCTCGGATCGTCAATATTGGCGCGCTCCCTCTTGGGCTCGAAACCTTTTGCGAGGTCATTAGCATAGAGCTGTTGAAAAAACTAGACCTATCAAAAGCAGGGCAAGAAACCTTGCTCGAAACATTAAACCTCTTTTTGCCAAGAGACGTTCGCATTTTAGAATTAGAGCTCATTACCGAAAAACTATCTAAAAACTTCCCTAAGGCGATGATTTTCAAATACACTCCAGAGAAAATCCCAGAAGCACTACAAGGTTTATTTGATGAGAAAAAACTGCCCACAGTATTTAACCACCGCGGCATGGAAGTCAACTTAAACGAACACGTTTTAGACCTGCAAATCATTGGAAATGCAATTGTGACCAAAGTGAAGTGCAACGATCAAGGTGGAAGCGTAAGCCCTTATACTATTTATGCGGGATTAATGGGCATCGAAAACGACGCGTCCAATTTAGACGAGATTTCGCGTACATTTTTAATTAAAAAAATAGCTATGGAGTGGTAAAACAACTAGTTTCTAGCTGATAAACTTTATTCAAGGAAAACTCATGAAAAAAACTCTTTTAATTCTTGCCTTTTTTATTCTAACCACCAATTCGTTTGCCGATGAATACGACAACTATGCGGCTACAGAAAAGAAACCTATTGCTAAATCAAAAAAATCAGATTTTCAAGTTGGTATTGGATTTGACATTTTGTCGGGCACAAAATACGCCTGGCGCGCTACTGTACTTTTAGAAGATAACATTGCCCTTTATTTGCTTTCTAATTTTAATAGACACGAAACCGAAAACAACAACGTCACTTATGACTTTTCTTTAGGTCTTGGTGCTTCTTTTACACTGCACAATTCACCTTTGCCAATTTACGCAGGGGCTTCTGCTAAGTACATTCACCCCACCACCAACGAGAACGGCGTAGGCATTAACCTTTTTGGAGGCTTAAAAGCAACGTTTCTTAATGCCTTTGAAGTGGCGGGCGAACTTGGCATATACTTTGAACAGGTCTCTACTGATGCCGGCACAAGAAGCGACATTGGCTTAAAACCAGCTATTTACCTCACTTGGTTCTTTGGCTAAACTCTATGCAAGCGATTCTTGTGGGGCAAGGCTCAATGGGCTCTAGGCATTTAAGCCGATTATCCGCCTTAGGCGTTTTGTTTGTCGCCACATTAGATTCTGAAGAAGAAGTAGATCGTTTTTTACCCTCACTCGAAGGGGTTTCGACTTTAAACACATTTGTTTTAATTGCAAGCCCAGCTTCCACTCATGCTACTTACGCCGCCCTTTTTTTAGAAAAAGGGTTTTCTGTTTTCGTAGAAAAGCCGCTTGCCACTAGCGCCATTGACGCCAGGAACTTGCAAGCATTAAGGCGCCCCGAACAAGTCCTTTTTGTAGGGCACAGCGAGCGTTATTCCTCCGAATTTCGGCTTTTTCACGACACTTTTCTTAAAAAAAAGCCCCAAATAGAGAGCGTACGTTTTACTCGACACAATCAACCCTCTCTTAGAGGGCGAGACGTTAACGTCGCCTTGGATATACTAGTGCACGACTTAGACTGTTTTTTTTCCTTATTGTCAAAAGAGCAAAATCGACTCCCTTTTCAAATATTAAAGTCACACCTATCTACAGATGGCAATCAAGCTACTCTAAAGCTACAACAGCCTCTAAAAAATCGCGACCCATTGATCGTCGAATTTGAGGTAGAGCGAAACGCCGCCTCTACCGAACGAAAGCTGGAGCTCTTTGACTTTCAAAATAATCCTATTGGTTTTTATTCTTTTTTGGCTCCCCAAAATAACGGTAAAGACGCCCTTTTTTACGAATACGAAGCCTT